>JBJLER010000092.1:0-53701 GCA_045565735.1 Pseudohongiellaceae bacterium | reverse complement strand
ATAGCAAAGTTACTTTCTGAAGCTGGAATCCCTAATGGCGTCTTTAATGTTTTAAATGGCGATAAAGAAACTGTCGATATGCTGCTTAGCGATGAGCGCATTCAAGCGGTAAGTTTTGTAGGTTCCACTCCTATTGCTGAATCGATCTATCAGAAAAGCACCGATGCTGGCAAACGAGTGCAGGCTTTAGGCGGTGCGAAAAATCACGCCGTAGTTATGCCTGACGCAGATGTTGATAACGCAGTGAGTGCACTTATGGGTGCAGCATATGGTTCTTGCGGTGAACGTTGCATGGCAATTTCCGTTGCAGTGTGTGTAGGTGAGGAAGTAGCAGACAAAGTAGTTACGCGCTTAGAGAGTCGTATCAAGAAATTGAAAATTGGTCCTGGCGAAGATGCGTCCAACGATATGGGACCACTAATCACAAAAGATGCGCTGGCAAGAATTTATTCCTATATTGAACAAGGCTTAGAACAGGGCGCCGAGCTGATCGTTGATGGACGCAACTTGGTTATTCCGGATCATGAAAATGGTTTTTTTATTGGCGGTTGTTTGTTTGACGAAGTCACAGAAAACATGAGCATCTATACGGACGAAATATTCGGGCCGGTGCTTTGCGTTGTGCGGGTAAAAGATCTGGACGAAGCTATGACGCTCATTAACAAACACGAGTATGGTAACGGAGCATGTGTGTTTACCCGCGATGGAGAAACTGCTCGTTACTTTACCGACAATATTCAGGTAGGCATGGTTGGAGTAAACGTCGCTTTGCCAGTTCCGGTGGCCAGCCAAAGCTTCGGCGGTTGGAAGCGGTCGCTCTTTGGCGATCTTTATGTCTACGGCCCCGACGCGATTCGTTTTTATACCCGCCGCAAGACTATGACCCAACGCTGGCCCGCCTCAGATAAAACGGAGAAAGCTAAATTTAGTTTTCCAGCTTTATAATTATCCCTTCGGAATAATTATAAAGCGTTAGCGATGCCCAATAAATTAGCAGTGCTTTTTAATTCACATTGACTAAACTTAAAAAGCCAGATTGAATCCTCTCAATCTGGCTTTTTTATTGCCGGCCCTGTAGCTCAACATCCCTAAATACCACTTGAAAAATCGGACAGTTCGCGTAGTTTGAGGGGGGTTCAGATTCTCTTCTGACAAACAAAGTCCGGATGGGGGAGGATTCAATGAAAAACAGCGTGTTAGCCCTATTCAGTTTCTTAATCGGTGGGTTTTTGCTTGCGCCTGTTGTTACGGGGCAACAAGCAGATATTCCCCGAACCGAGAACGGTCATCCTGATTTCCAGGGAACGTACACCTATCGCACCATTACTCCTCTGAATCGCCCTAGAGAGCTCGAACATTTAGAAGTATTAACTGCCGAACAGGCTATGGAATGGGAAGAGTTCGAGCTACGCCGACAAAATCGAGACTTGATTATCGACTCGGTTGGCGGGGCCGGTTATCCACCTGGAGTGATTTCCTATAACAATTTTTGGTATGAACGTGGCGAGAACACTGTGGCCGATCGCAGAACTTCATTAATCTATGATCCGCCTAATGGTCGTTTGCCGGCTTTAAATGAAACAGGGCGAGAAAGAGCTCAGGTCCGAGCTGAAAACAGGAGACTGAGTATCGGGCCAGAAGGTCGTACTCTAGCTGACCGTTGCTTGATGAGCGGAGGCGCTGGGCCACCCATCGTGCCTGGCGCATACAATAACAATATTCAGATTGTGCAAACTAAGGATCACATAATGATTCTTAGCGAAATGATTCATCGTGCGCGCATTATCCGTTTCGATGATGAGCATCAAACACGTCATACCAAATGGGACGGTGATGCTATAGCACGATTCGAAGGCGATACGCTGGTCATTAATACACGTCATTTTTATTATCATGACAATGGCCGCGGCGCATCGGATCAAATGATTTTGGAAGAACGCATTCGGCGTGTCGATGAGACCACTCTCGAATACGATTTCACTATCGAAGATCCGCTGTCCTGGGATCGACCCTGGTCAGCAAAATTTCCATTACGTTTCATCGGTGATCCAGTGTATGAATATGCCTGCCATGAAGGTAATCACGGTCTGGCAGGAATTCTTGCCGGTTGGCGTCGTTACGAATCCATGGGAATGAATGGTAATGGAACACCAATAGAAGAAGACTGATTTAAAAAGGTACGGAGAATAAGGTAATGAGATTTCTACGAATTAAGATAACCGGATTAAGCAGTTTGATTGCCTTAGGGTTATCTTTAAACTTGTATGGTCAAGCGCTGCCTGGACCTGATCCTTTGCAAATGGAAATTGCACCAGACCTTGGTTACATCCCAGTCAAACATGGCCTTGATATTCCGCACAATATTGAGTTAGGTGCTGCAACAAGTGTGGTATGGACTGAAGAAGACCACCTTATTCTATTTAACCGTGGACCAAATCCCTTAATGGAATTCGATCCTCGGGGAAATTTGTTACGCACATGGGGGCAGGGTGATTACATCCGACCCCATGGTATGCGACTGGACCCTCAAGGCAATATTTGGACTACCGACGTAAATGGCCACACTGTTCGCAAGATGAATCTGGACGGTCAGGTGTTGCTTACCATCGGCACGCACGGTGAGGCGGGTGAACCTGAAGATGGGTTACTGTTCGAGCCAACTGATCTCACCATCAACAACGAGGGTGAGGTATTTATTCTGGTCGGTCACGGTCGCGGTACACCTCAGTTGCTTAAATATGACCGCATGGGTAACTTTATGAAGAAGTGGGGCGGTCCCGGAACAGGTCCTGGTCAGTTTGATACTCCTCATTCTATCGTCGTCGATGATGAAGGTTTAATCTATGTGGCAGACCGACAAAACCGTCGCATTCAAATATTCGACGATGAGGGTGCCTACATCAAAGAGTGGCAATACAAGGGTTTACCTTGCGGGCTACATTTTGATGAAGGTGGTACTTTGTGGATGGTCAGTGGATTTGCTGGTGAGATATTAAAACTGGATGAAAACGGAAAAGTCTTAGCAGCAACGGGAGAGCCAGGGAAAGCTCTCGGAGAATTCGGTGAAGCCCATTACATGACTATTGCGCCGGGTGGTGTAATCTACGTTGCAGACACCATCAAGCCTGATTTGCACAAGTTTATTCATCGCGGCACGCATTGAATTTGATCATGACAAAAAACAGGAGCTCCAAGCAAGCTCTTGTTTTTGATTCTGCATTTTTTTTCCACTGTCTCTGGCTCAGCCGAAGAGTTTGTCCAAAGCTTTAAACTGATCTAATACATGGGGTGATGAACACCATCTACCAGATTGCCGCAGATACCGTACTCTTAATACACGCCAGCATCGTGCTTTTCATAGTGCTTGGTTTAGTTTTAGTTATTATTGGTGGGTTTCTTCAGTGGAAATTTGTTCGCTATCGCTGGTTTCGTTTTCTGCATTTATTAGCGATTGGCGTAGTCGTACTTCAGGCCTGGTTAGGAAGGCTTTGTCCCCTTACTACTCTGGAAATGTGGTTGCGGGAACAAGCAGGTGGAGAGGGGGGTTATGAAGAATCCTTCATGCAATATTGGCTACAGGAATTCCTGTACTACGAGTTTCCGCTTAGGGTATTTGCAATTGCTTACACGAGTTTTGGTCTTGCCGTAGTTGCTACCTGGTTTCTGGTTCCGCCTGCTAAAAAGAACGAGCCCGTTTAGACGCTCGCCGATTGCATAATATTCCAGAGCCTGTTTGGTGTGACTGGCATATCCACATGGCGAACGCCCTGATCTTTTAAGGCATTCACGATGGCATTAATTATTGCCGGTGGTGCTCCGATAGCTCCGGCTTCACCTGCACCCTTAATACCTAACGGATTAGTCTTACAGGGAACCTTATTTAGATCGAAACGAATCGGCGGAAAGTCATCTGCCCGTGGCATGGTGTAATCCA
The DNA here is from genome assembly GCA_045565735.1 of Pseudohongiellaceae bacterium. Classification (GTDB taxonomy): domain Bacteria; phylum Pseudomonadota; class Gammaproteobacteria; order Pseudomonadales; family Pseudohongiellaceae; genus UBA9145. The sequence goes on along the minus strand of JBJLER010000092.1, from coordinate 49,767 downwards.
TAAAGCTGGCGGATAGAAGCTGTCCGGAATCGGATTCGTATTGGCAGCTTTCTAGAAGTGCTTGACCTAGGCCCTGTCCGATGCCGCCATGAACCTGACCTTCTAATAACAGTGGATTTATTACATGTCCGAAGTCATCCACCACAGTGTAATCAACAATTTCGATTTTTCCGGTCGCTTTGTCAATTTCTAACTCACATACATGAGTGCCGTTAGGATATGTGGCTTCTTCTGGTGCGAATGACTCTTTTTCGTCGAACGCTGAATCGTCATCTGTGGCAGCAGCTTTGGCAACTTCGTGAAAAGTTTGTACTCGATCGGTACCAATGATTCGAAATACACCGTTATCGAATTCAACGTCACTTATAGCAGTTTCTAACAATTCGGCAGCAATAAGTTTTGCCTTCTCAATAATTGTTTCTGATACGGAGCTAATAGCAGCGCCGCCCACCGGGACTGAACGCGAACCCATGGTGCCGCCACCGGTTTCAATTAAATCAGAATCTCCTTGCACGATTGATACTTCTTCGAAGGCAACTCCCAAGCGTTCGCAGAGAATTTGTCGGAAGGCGGTTTCATGCCCTTGTCCATTAGATAATGTTCCAATGTAGAGAGTGACATGACCATCATTCGCTACTTCAAGTCGTGCCTGCTCCGGCGATCCACCTGCGCAGCGTTCTATGTAACTGGCTAATCCGATACCCAGCAGCTTACCCCGTGATTTGGCAGCCTTACGTCTGGATTCGAAATCGTCCCAGTTAGAAAGTTTCAGTGCATCTTCTAGGTTCTGCTGAAAGTTTCCGGAATCATAGTTTGATCCTAACGGTGTAGAGAAAGGCATCTGTTCTTCTCGAATGAAGTTGCGCTTGCGAATTTCATCAGGGGAAATCCCTAAGTCGAAGGCAGCAACATCTAACAATCTTTCTATGGCATAGATTGCCTCGGGTCGACCAGCACCACGATAAGCATCCACTGGAGCGGTATTCGTAAATACACCCTGGACTTCCACATAGGCGGCAGGAACGGCATAGCAACCTACCAACATTGGAACACCGGCGGAGGTTGCAACAAAAGGAGCAAAATTTGAGAGGTAGGCGCCAAGATTTGCGACGGTATTAACCTGTAAACCAAGTATCTTTGCATCACTATCTAAAGCAACTTTCAAATGACTCACGTGATCGCGGCCATGGCTATCACTCATAAAGGCTTCGCTGCGCTCGGAAATCCATTTGACCGCACGACCAAGTTTGCGAGCCGCGAATAATTGGCACACATACTCAGGAAATAGAAAAATTTTCATACCAAAGCCGCCGCCAACATCGTTACAAGTAACATGAATATCTTCTTCGGCAACATTGAAAATTTGCGTGGCCAGTAAACTGCGCATGACATGCACACCCTGACATGATACGCAGAGAGTTAGTCGGCCTGTACCTTCTTCTATGGACGCTACTGCGCCGCGAGTTTCCATAGAGGTAGGCACAAGTCGATTATTTACTAATTCTAATTCCACTACATGACTGGCTTCGGCGAATGCCTTATTAGTGGCATCCGCATCACCATCTTCCCAGTCGAAACATTGATTCTTAGCAGCTTCTCCCCAAACCAGGTTTGCGTTGTCAGCCATAGCCTGGTTTGTTTCCACAACAGCTGGTAATAAATCGTAATCGATCCAAACTGCTTCTACTGCATCCAGTGCCTGTAAACGACTTTCTGCAATAACAACAGCAACTGCATCGCCGACATATCGAACTCGGTCTTCTGCTAAAGCAGGTCTCGGGGGCATTATGCAATTAGATCCATCTTTATTGGAGGCAGGCGCCATGCAGGGAATATCGCCAATTCCCTCTGCTTTAAGATCGGCTACTGTGTAGATTGCGAGCACGCCTGGTAAGGAACTGGCATCTGCGGTGTCTATGGAAGTTATTTTTGCATGCGCATGTGGTGATCGAACAAAGGCCGCATAACATTGATCTTCTACATGCAGATCCTCGACGTATCGCCCTTCACCAGACAGTAATCGATCATCTTCATATCTAGTTGCTGCTTGACCAATTCCAAACTTCTGCATTGCATTGTTCCTTAGCTGATTCCTTTGTGAAGAGGAAAGCTATCACAGTGGAGTACGGTTGGGAAAAATTGCCGAGTACTATCAAAAGGTTTTAGACGAGCGGGATGGAATGGCGCATCCCGATCAATACACTGAAGAAGAGGATCAATTTAAAATAATTCGACCAGGCTCTCGGTTGGCAGCACCTATTGTGTCGGTAAGTGAGTCGCCTAGTTCCTGTCTTTTTGCATTGGCAAGTGCAGTCAGGCGCTGAACCACTTCCGGATGTTGATCAGCAACATTGCGCTGTTCGCCAATATCTGTGCTCAAGTCGTACAACTCTAAACCCGTTGCTACATCATCGTTATATCGTCCTGGTATACCATCCAGTCCTGGCACTTGCCCTTCTAGGGTTCGATACGCATGAGGAAAATGCAGTTTCCAATTTTCACTGCGTACTGCCTGCAACTCATTGCTACGAAAATAAAAGAAGTAAGCTTCATGTACAGCGGCAGAATCAATTCCTGTAATCAGATTGAAAATTGACTTGCCGTCGATAGATAAACCAGTTTCATTGTCATTCAGAATTTCTTTAAAGGTTGGGAATAGATCGATAGTCATGGCTGGCGTGTCAACTTCAAGACCTCGTGGAATCGACGCAGGCCAGCGTGCAATAAAAGGGACTCTGATTCCACCTTCGAACACTGTGTGCTTTCCTTCTCTCAACGGCAAAGCAGATCCGGCATGGTTGCCATAACTCAACCAGGGGCCATTATCGGAGAGAAAAATCAAAATAGTGTCTTTAGCGATATTAAGTGTTTCTAGTGTGTCTAAAATCTCTCCAACTGACCAGTCGATTTCCCGAATAACATCACCGAAGATTCCCGCGCCACTTATGCCTTGCCGTTCTTCAGCTACGAAGAGCGGAACATGAGGCATAGGGTGGGCGAGATAGATAAAGAACGGTGTGTCATCAGTAACAGAATACTCAATAAAATCGATTGTGCGTTGAGTAAAATCAGTGGTGAATCGGGTTTGATCTGTGTTGTAACCAACTATGGTTTCATTATCATAGAGTGGCAGATCCGGCCAGGCTTCCGGGCGTTCTGGATGAAATGGCCACATATCATTGGAATAGGGAATGCCATAGAAGTCATCGAAGCCATGTTGTAGAGGATGAAATTGCGGAAAATTTCCCAGATGCCATTTGCCGTAGTGTGCCGTGCGATAGCCGTTACGCTGAAACAATTCTCCCAAAGTGGTTTCGTTTTGATTAATACCGATTTGCGTGCGTGGGCCAAGCGCTCCATTGAGTCCGATGCGATTGGAATAACTTCCCGTGAGGAGTGCTGCTCTTGAAGCTGTGCACACCGGCTGGTTTACATAGAAATTGGTAAAGCGAGCGCCTTCGGCAGCAAGTTGATCGAGGTTTGGTGTTTCGTAAGCAGTCGCCCCATAACTACTTAAGTCCGCATAACCCAAGTCATCAGCTAAGATGATGATAACGTTTGGTGGGTTTGTATCTGTCGTTGGTTCTGTGCAGCTGACGAGGCTTAGAGTAGTAATGAGGAGCGGAATAAGAAATATTTTATTCAAGAGATAACTCAAAGGCGGCATGGAATTCTAATCAGATCGTTGGTTTTTCAAAGGCGAAAACGAATCGGTCTGTTTTGCCTTGCACATCGAGATCAAAAACAATCATAGAACGATCATCTTCTGGATTGCGCAGTGCATCAGTTGAATCAACAAAGTTAAAGCCGGCAGCTTCAACTTCAATGCGGGTAAATTCTTCTTTAATGCGATGCAGGTCCGCGACAACATCATGTTCCATGGTTGCATCGCCGGAATGATCTACAACAACAAATCTACCGCCAGGTTTTAATGCGTCAAAAACTTGCTGGAGAAAATATTCTGTGTTGGCAGGATTGCCCACTGGAACATACTCTTCGCCATTGTAGCGTTTTGGAACGACATAAAGGTCGTGATAGGCCATTATGATTAATGCGCCATCTAGCGAATTTGCTTCTAAGTCTAAATTAATTCCACTGCGAGTATGTCTGACGATGTTTCCTGGATCTCTCCCTGAAGCGAAGCGATCTGTTAAACCGTTCACACCCCATTGTTCGAATCCACTGTTATTGTGAAGGATAGCTTCACCTTCCGCCCCAACCACTGCGGCTAATAACTCGGTGTAATAACCACCACCGGCAAAAATGTCGACAACCCGATCGCCAGTTTCCAGATCCAGTAGCGGAATTACTGCCTGAGGCTTGCTGCGTTGATCTCGCTCGATGTCATTTTCAAGTCGGCCTTCTTTAAGCATTGCATTGAGAACCTCAGCTTCGTCAATTGCTGCTGAAAATGTCTGAGGGCTTTGTAAAGCGAATACAACTAAAAGGATGAATTTACGCATTAACTATTCCATTCCTGTTCGCGCAATTCGATGCGCCGAATTTTCCCGCTTACGGTTTTTGGCAGAGCATCGATGAACTCCAACTTACGTGGATACTTATACGGTGCCGTAACATTCTTAACATGATCTTGTAATTCCTTGCTAAGCTCATCACTGCCTTTATAGCCTGGCGCCAAAACAATAAAAGCTTTTACTACTTCGCCGCGAGTGTCGTCGGGGCTGGAAACTACTGCAGATTCGGCAACTGCAGTGTGCTCGATTAGAGCGCTTTCAACTTCGAACGGCCCGATGCGATAGCCAGCAGATAAGATCACATCGTCGGCACGGGACACAAACCAGAAGTAGCCTTCATCATCCGCATAGGCGCGATCACCGGTAATATACCAATCACCGCGTCTTGTATCGGCAGTTCGTTCAGCATCATTTTTATATTCCTTAAACAACCCTTGCGGCTTTTCCGGCACGAGCTTAACCGCGATATCTCCTTCGGTATTAGTGGAGACTTCCTTGCCTGCGTCATCGATAATTGCTAGATGAATTCCTGGGGCAGGTTTTCCCATCGAACCAAACTTTGGTTCCATAAAATGGAAATTACCGCAGAGGATACCGGTTTCAGTCTGGCCATAGCCGTCGCGAATTGTAAGCCCCGTTGCGGTTTTCCATGTGCCTATTATTTCAGGATTGAGTGGTTCGCCAGCCCCAACACAATGTCGTAACCCGGTGAAGTCATACTTGTTAAGATCTTCAAGTACTAACATTCTATATATGGTGGGGGCTCCACACATAGTAGTGATAGGAAACTTCTCAATCAATGAGAGCGTTTCAGCTGCGCTAAAACCAGGGCCGTGATGAATAAACAAGGTTGCGCCGCAGGTCCAGGGCCCGTAGTAGCTGCTCCATGCTGCCTTGGCCCAGCCGGTATCGCTAATATTCCAATGCAAATCGTTTTCACCTAGATTTAACCAGTAAGGACCGGTGACCTGGTGGGCGATCGCATAGCTATGGTTGTGGATCGTCATCTTTGGATAACCGGTTGTACCGGATGTGAAGTAACACATCGATTCTTCATCGGCTGCTGTTTTGATGTCAGGAAAATCATCCGAGAACTGTGTGAGTAAGTCTGAATAATTCAACCAGCCATCGACTGAGCCATCAATAAGGACTTTAGTTTTGAGCGTGGGACAGTTTTCGGCAATCTCATCCACTTTTGCCGCATTTGCAAAGTTAGTTACGATGCAGGTCGCCTTCGCTGCATTACATCGATATTCGACGTCTTTTGCTGATAACTGAGTTGTGCCAGGAGATATTACAGCGCCCATTCGAAGCACAGCGGTAAATATCTCCCACCATTGGATTTCCCGGCCCAAAATAACAATAACCACATCACCGCGTTCTACGCCCGAGGTGCTCAGAGCGTTGCTGATTTTCTTAGAGTGTGTGGAGATGTCTGTGAACGTGCGTGATTTCTCATTGCCTTTATCGTCTACCCAGAAGATAGCCGGTTTCTTTTTATCTTTAGATGCCCATTTATCGATAACATCATTAGCGAAATTGAAATGAGTGGGTCTATCCCAAATGAAAGAGTCATAGATCTCTTGATAGGTTGTGTTTTCTTCTGCAGCCATGGGATTGCTCAATTTGCTCTCACTAAAATTCAGAGAAGAAAAAGGCAGTTCGATTGAACTGCCTTTTTAGTTGAGTACTAATTTAGTGGGTTTGGGGGCTGGTCTCAAGGAGTGACAGTAACAGTCAAATAGGTATCGGCATAGAGTCCACCGTCATCTGCTCGACCCCAAAGAGTATAGGTACCAGGCTCATCGAAAGTCGCGGTTACTTCAATCATGCCATCGTCAGGGATTACTGGCGGTAGCCATAGCCCACCCCAGGGTGAGTTAGCTGATACACGGGTGTCTTCCCACACCTTGGTTTGCGGAGGATCGAACGTAACCCTGCCTTCCCCGCGATAAACATTCCAACTCAGGAATAAGGCATTTAATTTACTTACAGTGGGCTTTTGCGGGGCACGAAACATGGCACGATAAAGGTCACTCTCAGACCTGGAAGATCTGAGCCTTGACCTGGGCAAGCCATCATCTTCAAGGTGAGCGCTCAGAGTTATTGCTTCACCTACTCTAGCCGTGCGCACATCGTCACCTTGAAAGGTTAGCACTGGGGGTGTATTCGACCTGGATTCAGGACTACTGACTCCTATTCCAAGAGATCCTGTTTCGGAAGCGATTATCATGTTATCCACCAGATAATCGGGCTTTAAGGTTCCATAGGCCTTGGTTTCCACACCATTGATATTCAAACTCCAAACCAACTCACGATCACCCCAATCGGAAGGCACCGTAACCTCAAAAGTGAAACGATTTCGCCGTGGCATAAAATTTGTTGGTTGACCTTGGTCAGCTTCACCGGGCGAGAAAAAATTATTTTCTCCAATTTCTACAACTGGTGCTTCTTCCCAATTTTCATTCATGTATCCGAACATGAGATTGAAGGATCCATCAGGGTTCGGGCGCCAGCCCTCGAAGGCAGGGTAGATAGGAGCGCCATGCTGCAAGGTTTCTGCAGTAAATACCGGTTGCAATGGCAATAGAAGCAAAAGCACTGCAAGTAACAGAGGTTTAGGTCTGCTTCTAAATTTATTTGCTAGTATTTTCATCTTATCTCCAATTAATCTTCAGCTTCTACAGGCGAAACCAAAGTCGCCGTGCAGAGCGGGCATCCTATTACGTGATCGTTCGGACCCAAATTGAGGACTTGTTGTCTCTCTTCCATGGCTTCCACGAATTGCTCCTGATTCATGGATACTCGAATGCCGAGATCGAGAAACATGTTCTGGGTGGAGCGATTACCAGATCCCTGCCAATTGCGCGGATCCGGGATGTTGATATTGGTCTCAGTATTATTCATATAACCAGTGATATGAAGGATAGTACCTTTGGGTAATAGTGGCGCTGCAGAATCCTCAAATTGATAGGTCCGCACCCAGTTATGGTCGTATCCTACACAGGACAGTGTCTCGACTTGATGACCCCAGATCGCTTCCAGGCACATACGAGTTCCTGGGGCATGCAGATGAGGTTCGAAAGATACAATCTTAGTATGCGCTTCGAGAATACTGTAAGCATGCAGTTCTTGATCTGTCTGATTTGGCGCAATACTTATATCAACACCATTGCCAGTAAAATTTATCGTATCTCTATACTTAGGTTCGAAGTCCCGGTCGTGAAAAACAAAACCAATCTCCAGGTGGCCAGTGGTATCTCTACCGTTGGAGTGCAAATGAATCGAGTCAGAAACTATCGCTGACCCTGCTTCTAAAAGCCGGCCTGTATTGTCGTCGAATATGTCGGCATTTCGTCCGACTTCATGCACTGGCCATGGATTGCTGAACATTCCACGCTGAGGATTTCCTTCTTCATCTAATTTTGCAGTAAACCAGAGCATGTGATGGAATATATAGCGCCCGCCAACGGTCCCGGCAAGTTGGGTCATATCGACGTCGTTAACCTCGACCACCTCCACAGACTTTACATAGCGGTCTTCAGTCAGCCCGGTTGGCACGGTCTCCAACTCGCCCCACCAGTCAGCAGTTCCAGCGAGCTTGGTAATTTCAGGTAGCTTGACCACTAGGTCTGGCGTGCCGGCTTTCCACTTGATGCTGTCATCAAAAACCAAGGGCGCTGGTGCATCTGAAGGATCTCCTTGCGGAACGCCACTTCTGGCCCAGGTAGATATGGCGGCGATTTCCTCATCGCTTAATGAGTTGTCATTCTTGAATCTCTGAATGCCGACATTCTTCTCTACATACCATGGTGGCATGGCGCCAGCCCGGTCTCGCAAGCCTGTTTTGTACTCGATCAAACCAGCGAAGGGAGCAACTTCATCATACGTCACCAATGGCATAGGGCCACCGCCACCAACCCGGTGACAGTTTTGGCAGCTCCGCTGCAAGATTGGTTCGATATCTTTGTGGAACGTAATACTATCGCTCTGACCAAAACCGGCCATGGGAAAAGCAAATAGTCCGATAATCAATGAAAAGCTTGCCTTAATGATGAGTTTCATCGTGATTCCTTGAGTTAAGCGCTCAGTACGTAAATAAAATTCTATTAAAAGCTAACATATTAGAAAACCCTATCTTAAAGAGATAAGGCTTCCGTTTGACGCAAGATTTGGGCTACGAGTCTTGCTAATCGTTTCCTGCCAGAGAACGTGATTCTTTTTCTTCGCGCTCTACCAGCAATTCTTCATAACCCTCATCATCGAGATGTGTGATCGCAATCCAAGCGTGGGTCATTTCGTCGGCTGTTCGACTGCCGCCGAATACCCACTGATCTGGATCTGGATTGTTAGGGTTATCAGCAGTGTTGTCATACCACTGCTTCAATACCAGAACAGCACCTGTTGGAACTAATGGAGCAACATCTGGCTCATAAATATGACTATGGTGCCAGGTCGCACTCCAATTAGAAATTTGACTAATGGCTTCAGTGCGTCCAGTTTCTGGATAGAAAATCTCTAATGAAGCGGCATTCATACGCAGATGACCATGAGGTTGGAAACTATCGATGCGAACCGGATGATCAAAAGAATGGAATCCCTGAGTCATTTGATAGCCGTGAGGAGGAATGACCAAACGTAAGTCTCTTTCTTCACGGGCAAACTGAATATTGTATTGTCGAAGATCCTGAGAGTAGCCAACTTCTTCTTCATAACCTTCGGGGTGTAACCATAGTCCGATTTCAACTACGTTATCTTCCAGAATAGTTCCAGGTGCAACTGCCCCGATGCCTCCCGGATACATATGAATACTCCAACGCACCATGGAATTTGAAGGGAAGGTTCGACAGACATCTTCAGGAACAAGTTCGCCCCATTTGCCCATCGCATATTCTGTAAGCATTCCGTAGCGTTCTAGTTCACCATCTTCATTGAATATGTCGATGTTTGAATTTGCATGATGCACAACAGTTTTGGCATCGCCACGCGGCTTTACTTGAATAGCTTTAATGCAACGATCGCTACTAATACCATGAGGTACATAGTGAGTACTCCATAAATCGTTCCCGTTTGCTGGAATGTCGATAGGCACTGATGGGATGATTGCATCCGGTTCGCCCAACTCCGCTTCAAAATTCCAAGCATCAGGGTCACCGAGATCGGCAGGGGATAGTGGCGAATCAGGATCACCTAGAGGTGCGCCCTGATTTACCCAGGCGACAAGGGCGTCGATCTCTTCTTGCTCCAGGCGCCAGTCACCCTGAAGCGCCTGAATGCCAATTCCATGATCGTAGGCATAGGGAGGCATTTCACGGCTTGCAACCTTAAGTTGAATCAAAGGAGCCCAAGGTCTAATCTGGTCATAGGTTTCGAATTGCATGGGTCCAATGCCACCATCTCGGTGACAAACCACACAATTTTCATTGATAATGCGTCCGGCCTCACCATTGTAGGTGATATCGGTGTTTACATCCTGAGCTTGCAGCTGCCCAGCAACAACTAGAAGGGCGATAGAACTTTTTAATCGGCTGAAAGTTTTCATAAGATTCTCGTCAGCAGTTAATGTCTTTAGGTTGTTATAGATTATAGTCGGCTTATCGCTTTGCCGCTTTGACGCCGAGGCTTTCATTAAACTGGGTGGTATCGCCAGAGTCAAGAAATCAGGGCGGTTTTATAAAGTATAACCACCCGCCAGAGCGCATTTTTTCAAGAAAATGCGCTTAGAGCACTAATGCTCAAATGTTGGCTGATAAGCGCCTAAATTAGGGTAACCTCAAGGCCACTAGGCCGCCTGGCTGTTCTCGCTTCACGCTGCCAGATTGCACCACGATGTACTGCTTGCCCTCATGCATATAGGCCATCATGCCGTATTGGCCAGGAATCGGAATTTCCGCCTGGGCCAGTATTTCCCCAGTGCGCAGGTCGCGGGCGTTTAAGTAGGGGTTTTCGTTGTTATTGAGCTCAGCGTCGCCCCTTAAGTCTTCGGTAGTTTGGATCAGCAGATCTCCCATTACCATTTGGATGGAATGGCCCGTACCACCGGTGGCAGAAGTATCTATCCCTTCAAGCAAGGGATGATCGCGAATGTTTTCGGGCGTTTCTCCAATTGGAATATCCCAGAGTTTTGTACCGGTGTTCATGTCGTAAGCCGCAAGGCCTTGGAACAAAGGTTTATAAACTGGCAGTCTATCGATTAGTGGAAGAAATTCTCTATTGCGACCTGGCGCCCATGCAGCAACTGTTTCGCCAGTCGTTGGAGTATGGCGCTCTCGACCCCGCCAGGCTTCCTCAGACATTCCTGGTAAACCACGTTCTACATCGACGCCATTTGTCGGTTCCATAAATGCTGGCGCACTGCATCCGCGCTGATGAGATGCATACATGATTCCAGTTGTTGGATCAGCAACCGGTGGGTGATAAATATTTAAACCACCAACACAACCAACAACGTTTCGATAGGGGTTGTCATGGGGATAAGGAAGTGCTGGAACATAAAGGCCGCCGATTTCAAATTCACTTAACACTTCTTCCGCACGTGCTTTAAGTTCCGGCGTGTAATCCATTAAAAATTCTTCGGTAATGCCATTGATGACAATTGGATCTAATGGCTCTGGTTTAGTCGGATAAGGTTGAGTGGACGCGGTGTAATTTCCGGGAACCTGAGTTTGCATTACTACACGGTCTTCGATTGGCCAGATTGGTTCGCCGGTTTCTCGATTAAAAGCAAAGATTAATCCCTGTTTGGTGTTTTGAATTAATGCCGGAATGTCTTCACCATCCACATTCAAATCCATCAAGATTGGTGCAGTGGGTATGTCGTAATTCCACTGATCACTGCGATGAATTTGAAAGTGCCAGACTCTTTCTCCAGTTTCCACGTCGAGAGCTAAGACACTCCCTCCGAATAAGTTGTCGCCGGGTCGGTGACCGGTATATGACTGAAGAGTCGAGGCATTAGTAACCAGATAAACCATGCCCAGTTCAGGGTCTGCTGATGCAGGTGCCCAGGTGGACATATCGCCGGACCATTGCCAGGCGTCGTTCTCCCAAGTTTCATGTCCGAATTCACCAGGCCTTGGAATAACGTGAAATTTCCATAAGCGCTCACCAGTAAGAGTATCAAAACCCATGATGTCGCCTGGCACGTTCTCGATTCTGGTCTGGTCGTAACTTGGTTCATGGCCTACCAGTGCTACTACAGTATCGTTTACAACGATCGGTGGGGCAGAAGCTGTGACCATGCCAATACGTCGCGGAATGCCATGATCGGGGTCGTAAGGACCTTCTCTTTCTAACCAGCGTGGCCAGTCACTGACTAGGTGTGGAATTAGATCGACAACGCCAGTATTAGAGAATGAATCGACGCCAGTTTCTGTTCCCCAATTTTCCAGCGGTCTTCCAGTTTGCGCATCAAGAGCCCATAAGAAGAAAGCAGGGGACGTGATATAAATTACACCGCGCCCTTCTACTTCTCCATAAGCAACACCTTTACCAAAGTCAGTTCGAGGTGAGCGCAGATAGCGCATGGTTTCCGGTTCACGAAATGTCCACAGAGTTTCACCAGTTGCTGCATCGATAGCGATTACCTGACGACGTTGTCCGGCTACTGTGTACAGAACACCATCTACATATATCGGAGTGGAGCGCGCGGTGAATTCCACACCCGGGCCGAAATTATCAGCGCGCCAATGCCAGGCAACTTCAAGGTCCGCAAAATTATCCGCGGTTATTTGGGTGAGATTGGGTGAAGCTCGTGTATGCCCAGCATCGCCCCCTAAGAATTGCCAGCTTCCATTTTCAACCCCCTGTAACTGCCCAAAGCTATTTGGGGAGAACAGAAAGGCGAGAGGAACAACTATTAGTAGAATCGAATATTTAGTCTTCATGGCATTCCCGGTTATCAGGTGTATACATAAAGAAGATGGATTAGTGCTCGAAAGTAGCATTGACCCTCTATTCCAATCAACAAGGTTTCTGCTTCTTTATCGGCTCAGTTCAAGATTTTAGTTTAGTTTCACCGGCCTACGGTGCTATATTCCTCCTAGTTTTCAGGAGCGCAGAAGAACACTCTTGAGAATTATTTAGCAGACCTAAGATTAAATATTTAGAGAGTGTTGTTTTGAAAAAAATAATTATTTTGTTGGGCGCGGGCTTATTGCTATCAGGTTGCGAATGGTGGGAGGCTCAGTACGACGATGGTGCAGGGATACCAGAAATTCGTAGTCAGGCCGACGTAGATGCGTATAACGCTACAGTGAGTTCAGAAAGTCAAAAACTGGTTTGTGATAGGGAGAGGGTGATCGGTTCAAACATTCGACGGTGGATTTGTTTAACCCAGGCACAGCGGGATCGCTTGGCCTTGGAAGGGCGCGATGCAGTGGATGAGATCAATAGCATTCTACCGAACCTACAATAGGCAAGTTTGTCGACAACCCAGCGGGAAAGCTTCCTCGCGGTTTTTAACAAGTTCGAATTAATGCATAGCTCTTAGTGACCAATGCGGGGGGCTAAGGCCTACACTCAGTGGGCTTTTTTATTTCTGTAAGTATTATTCAGAGAATGTGTGCTGGAGACTTTCTATTAAAAGTTGGTCGACAATTGGCTTTTGAAAAAAATCGAGCGCGCCTAATCTCAGCTAACATATAGCAATCTTTTCCATTTTATCAGTAGATGATTACGCAACAATCTGCTTAGGATCTACGGCCGAAAGTCAATCTACCATGGAATTCGATTGATCAAAGTGGGTTGTGGAATACCCGGGCGGTTTAGCAACTCCTGCAATAAATGTCGGGCGTTAATAAAGATAGTAGACATGACTGCATTCAGCTTCCCGGTTCCCAGTTGGTTGGGATGCAATGCTAGCTCGGAGGGAGATTTTTCAGTTGATGTGTATCAACGAAAGGGATAGCCACCACCTGACGAAAAGCCTGCCATTTAGCTATTGCGCTTTAGGTAACTCATTGATTACTCTTCAAAGTCTCTATAAATCGATTCTCTTATAAGAAAAACTCGGAGCAATAGGATTATGCGATTCTCATCTGTGCTTTTTACGCTAGCTGCAACTGCAATATTTTCCTTGGGGGCTTCGGCTCAGGATGAAAATGGCGGGGCTATTTCTGGTGTGGTGCAAAGTCAGAATGGACCAGAAGCCGGCGTCTGGGTCGTTGCTGAAACCGACGATACACCCACGCACTTTGTGAAGATCGTCGTAACCGACGATGAAGGGCGATTCGTCTTGCCGGAATTACCAGAGGCGATATTTCAGGTTTGGGTTAGAGGCTACGGATTGGTCGATTCTGAGCCCGTTTCACTCAGATCAGGCGCATCGAACGTGTCCTTAAAAGCATTTCTCGCAGAAGATCCGTTATTAGCCGCCCAAGTCTATCCAGCTAATTATTGGTATTCTCTGTTAGAAGTCCCTGGCCATGAAGAATTTCCTGGTACTGGCCCTGATGGTAACGGTATCTCAGAAGGGATGCGTAGTCAGGCTCAATGGATCGATATGACCAAGCAGGGTTGTCAGCTCTGTCATCAGCTTGGCAACAAATTAACTCGCTCCTTGGATCACTTAAGCCATCTTGATTTTGAAACCAGCATAGAGGCATGGCAATACCGCACTGCCATGGGGATTCGCGGTCCTTTTATGGCGGCCTTTGCAGGTCGCTATGGGCCTCGTGGAATAGAAATGTATGCTGATTGGACCGATCGAATAGCTGCAGGAGAAGTACCCCCAACCCCTCCGCGACCAAGCGGCATCGAGCGCAATATTGTTATTACTCAGTGGGATTGGGGCAATGAGTCCTCTTATATACACGATGAGATAACAACCGATAAACGCGATCCAACCGTTAATGCCGGCGGTTTGGTTTATGGCGTAGACGGTGGTCACGGTTCACTGTTGGAGTTAGACACAGAAACTCACGAATGGCGCGAAATCGTTATTGAGGTTTTTGACAATCCCGACAATCCCGCGGTGACTCGCTTTGCACAACAATTTCCGGTTCCATCTGTTTTCTATGGCGATGAACCACTATGGGAGCGACCTGCCGATCCACACAATCCAATGTTCGATGAATTGGGTCGTGTATGGATGACCACAAAAGTGCGTGGCGATATCGTGCCTGAATGGTGCCAGGAAGGATCGGATAATAGGTTTGCTCAGTATTACCCAACTCGAAGAAGTTCTCGGCAAGCATCTTATTATGATCCCGCTACTGAGGATTTCGGCTTAATCGATACCTGTTTCGGCACCCATCACCTGCAGTTTGGTTTTACGGATGACCGCATGCTGTACTTCAGTGGTGGCGGTGACGTCATTGGCTGGATTAACACTCGTGTTTGGGATGAAACTCAGGACGAAAAATTATCTCAGGGTTGGTGCCCAATGGTGGTAGATACCAATGGCGACGGTGTTATTACTAAGCCGTGGAATCAACCCGCTGGACCATTGCGCAGTCAAAATGAAGGCGGTGGCGGAGAACTTCTCGTCGATTTCGATCCGAATCTTGATACAAGGATGAGTCCTGGCAGCTACGGCATTATTGTCGATCCTGTATCCAATGTTGCCTGGGGTGCCGGAACTGAGTTTCCTGGCCGTATTTATCGCATGGACATTGGGGATAACCCACCTGATACCTGTATTACTGAAGTTTATGAACTTCCGATTATAGACGGGCAGATCAACGCCTTCGGACCACGTGGTCTTGATGTAGATAAGAACGGTATTGTCTGGACTGCACTTTCTGGCAGCAGCCATCTCGCTAGCTTTGATCGTAGTAAGTGTGAAGTTTTGAATGGGTCTGGGGTTGTTGATTCGCAACATTGTCCAGAAGGCTGGACTTTTTATGAGTCACCCGGCCCGCGCTTAAAAGGAACAACTGTTAAGGCAGACTTTCACTATTACAATTGGGTGGACAATTACGACGCTCTAGGGCTTGGTGAGAATGTGCCAATTGCCACTGGGTCCGGATCAGATTCCCTCAAGGTTCTTGATCCGGAAACTGGCGATTGGGTCGTAATGCGCGTACCTTATCCTTTAGGTTTCTATTCGCGAGGTTTAGATGGTCGCATCGACGATATTAACGGCGGCTGGAAAGGTCGAGCAGTTTGGGCTAATTATGGGACAAACTTCAACTGGCACACAGAAGGCGGTAAAGGTACTACAAGTAAGATGGTCAAATTTCAAATTAGACCTGACCCCTTAGCTCAATAAAGAGTGGCATAAGTAAAAGAATTATTATACGGAGGACACAAATGAACAAATATGAAATAGCAGGCGTATCGGCCGGAGTATTAATACTCGCTGCATTATTCGGCTGGATATTCACCGCGCCCTATCTTAGTAATCAAGGGCTAGGTCGCATGCCTGGCCTTATTATCGGCGGCACATTAACTGAAGCACCTGAAAATTTCACATCACTTAATGAAACTGTGCAGGGACCAATGTTGATGAAGCAAAGTGGATTTCCACCCTTTGTTCATTACCTTTCCTGGGTTGGTACGTCTGAAGGCGTAATCACAGCAACTCGTCCGGATGGTGGGCTATGGGCGCAGCGTGTACGTGATCGTGGTGGTAATGGTTTCTTGCGCATTGGTGAAGAAACTTATGCCATGGAAGCTTTCGAAATTCTTGATGAAAATCGAATGCCAATGATGCAGCAATGGGCAGACAAATCCGGTAGGCCATTAGACGAACCGCTTTATCCAGGTTCAGAACCATTGAATGAATGGGAAGTGTTTTTCTGGAGACCTAGAGACATCACTGAGGCTGGTGGTCAGTAATAAAATAAAGTGGGGAAGCGAACAATGAATACTGAAGTTGATGAATTGAAGATCGCATTTAGCAAAGGCCTAATTTCTCGGCGTAAGTTTTTAAGTTCGTTAGCCATATTGGCAGCAGCTGGCTATGGAATAGGCGGCAATCGACGAGTTGTTAGTGCGCAAGGAGCGCGTCAGCTTGCTGTTAACGCATTAAACCACATGACTATTAGCGTGTCTGATCCTGCGGCTTCACTCGAGTGGTATCAGGGGTTGTTTGGGCTGCCTATTGCCGCCCGTCAGGCCAGCACCATCGTGCTGCAAGTTGGTGAAGGCCCTCAGTTTATTGCGATCGGCGGTGGTTCCAGCGATAACCCTCGCATTACCCATTATTGTTTTCAAATGGACAACTTTGATGACACCGAAGTAATTGAAATATTAGAAGAGCACGACGTTGTCAATACCGGTACTTCAAATGCAATGGAATCGCGCATAAGGCAGCGTGGTGCTGACTTTGGTGGAGCACCGGGTGGAACGCCAGAACTTTATTTTGGTGACCCCGATGGAATCGTCGTGCAAATCCAGGATTCCACTTATTGCGGAGGCGCGGGCGAAGTTGGAGAAGCCTGCTACGATGCGGTTGTACCAGCTCCAACTGAAGGCTTAATCAAGCTCAGAGAATTTAACCACTTCACTTTGTTTGTTGAAGACCAGGCACGCGCAGTCCAGTTCTACCAGAATCTGTTTGGTTTTCAGATCGATACCTACCAGGGAGCGATGCCAGTACTTAGAGTTGGCGAAGGACGTGAGTTCATTGCACTTGCGCAAGTTCCTCCACTTGCCGGTCGAATTCATCATGCTAGTCTTAACGTAGATAATTTTGATGTCGACGAACTTTTCTCCATTCTCGAGGGTTATGGACTGGAGATTCTCGGAGAAGGCGGAAGTGCATCAGGTCCATTACAAGCCTATGTCACCATCCGTGGACCTGATCGAGGCGGTGCGCCGGGCGGCACTCCTGAACTTTACTTGACCGATCCTGATGGCATATTGCTACAGTTGCAGGACATGCGTTATTGCGGTGGAGCAGGATATTACGGTGAGGAATGCGGCACAGTGGACAATCCGACTGGGCGCAACTAAGGTCAGACACCCTTTTTAGTAAAAGATATTCTGACTCTGGTTCAACCTAATATCCTAACTAGAATCTCTCTTGGGCCTCTTAAGAGCCCGATTTTTCTGGGTTTTTGTGTCCTTTTTGTCACAAATCGATGCAACTTGCGACTACTACAGATGCCCTATCCAGTGGTAAATTAAATCTCAAATAAAAACGGGAAAAACTTTGCCCACCTTGCTAAAAAAGGCTTCTCTATTTTGGTTCTGTCTGGTGCTCTCCAGCCAGTTATTTGCTGATCCTCAATCAAGCAACTTAGGCGCCGGAGTATCGCCTCAGCGTGCCTTACTTGATCAATACTGCGTCGCCTGTCACAACCAGGCCATTGTTAACAGTACGACTGTTGATGGTGAATCAATTCTGTTTAGCCAATTACGCGGTTTGGGTTTGACTCTTGATACCGAGAACGTAGACAACGTCGCTGAGAATCCGGAAGTCTGGGAAAAGGTAGTGCGTAAATTGCGAGTTGGGATAATGCCGCCTCCAGATAATCCCCGACCCGATAATGCCAGCTATGCCGCATTCCGCAATTGGTTGGAAACAGAGCTTGATCGAGCTTCGTCGACCAACGCGAATCCTGGTCGCACCCAGGCCTTTCATCGACTCAATCAAACTGAATACAGAAATGCAGTTAGAGATTTGCTAGATCTCGACATTGAAGTTGCTGAATTCATTCCACCTGATGCGCCGGATCAACATGGCTTCGATAACAACGCCGAAGTTTTATCGCTCTCTCCTGCATTAATGGAACGCTATGTTTCCGCCGCCCATAAAGTTGCAGAGTTAGCGGTCGGTGCGACTCCACGAAGTACTACTATTAAAACTTATGAAGTACCACTTAATTTAATTCAGGATGACCACCTTAATGACGATTTGCCATTCGGTTCCCGTGGTGGTGCTGCGATTAAACATACTTTTCCAGTTGATGGTGATTACCGAATAAAAGTTCTATTGCAAACAAACTATGTGGACTTTGTAAGAGGCGTCGATCAAGCCCATGAAATGGAAATTAGTTTGGATGGCGAACGACTTGGAGTTTTCGCTTTTGGTGGTGACGCTCCAGGTACGCCTGCTCCATATAGTTATGCTGGAAACATTCGCGGTAGTGATGATTGGGAAGAGTGGAGCATGGCATTTGCCGAGGGAGGATTCGAAGTAAACGTTTCTGTAAATGCCGGGCCGCGAACAATTGGTGCAACCTTTCCTCGCGAGATGTGGGAGCCGGAAGGAATACTGCAACCGAGACTCTTCGGTTATCACTTAGCCGTCACAGAACTTCCAGATAACAACCCAAGTGTCGGAGCAATACTAATCGAAGGTCCGCTTTCCGTAGATGGACCAGGTAAAACCCCGAGTCGTCAGAAAATATTTTCTTGTATTCCTGCCAGTGCAGATGAAGAACCATCTTGCGCCAGAGAAATACTCTCAACTCTAGCCCGGCAGGCATATCGCCGTCCTGCAGATGGCAATGACCTGCAAGGCCTCTTGGATTTTTATACCCAGGGTCGCAGTCAGGGGTCTTTCGATACCGGAATTCAATTCGCATTAGAACGCTTATTAGTTTCCCCTGACTTTCTATTTCGCATTCAACAAGACCCTTCAGGTGTTGGTCCTGGAGATTCCTATGCGATCAATGATCTCGAATTAGCATCGCGACTCTCATTCTTTATCTGGAGTAGTTCGCCTGATGCAGAATTACTCAATCTTGCAGAGCAAGGTGTGCTGCGAGATCCAGATGTTCTGGAACAACAAGTACAAAGAATGATGAGCGATGAAAGAGCCAGTGCCTTTATCAAAAATTTCGTAGGACAGTGGCTCTATCTGAGAAATCTCGATAGCCACTATCCATTGCCGGCTGCCTATCCGGAATTTGATGAGAATTTACGAGAAGCCTTCCAGCGCGAAACCGAATTGTTTATCGGCGACCAAATACATGCCGATCAGAGCATCCTAAAATTGTTAAACGCCGATTCCACGTACATTAACGAACGACTGGCAAACCACTATGGCATTCCAGGAATTTATGGCAGCCGATTTCGTAAAGTAGAACTGGATAATCCGCAAAGAGCAGGTCTTTTGAGTCACGGTAGCCTGCTTACAGTGACTTCTTATCCGAATCGGACTTCGCCAGTTTTGCGCGGTAAATTTATACTGGAAAATCTGCTCGGCTCGCCACCACCCGAGCCGCCACCCAATGTGCCAGCGTTGGAAGAAACCGGCAACGACGGGCGCATTCTCACCATGCGGGAAGCCATGGTCCAGCATCGGGAGAATCCAGCTTGTCGTGTCTGCCACGCCGCCATGGATCCCATTGGGTTTTCTCTCGAAAATTACGATGCAGTAGGAAAGTGGCGACAGGAATTTGCCAACCAACCCATCGACGCTTCAGGTACAATGCCCGATGGAAGGGTATTTGATGGCCCAGCAGGATTACGGGATTTATTGCTGGATCAGCCTGACGATTTTGTGGGTACGGTTACCGAAAAACTACTTATGTATGCCCTTGGACGCGGCTTAGAATATTATGATATGCCTGCAGTTCGGGCGATTGTGCGTGAAGCCGCAAAACAGGATTATCGCTGGTCATCGGTGATTTTGGGCGTTGTTGAAAGCGACCCATTTCGAATGAGGAGAGCTCAGTTATGACAATCTTCAAGAAGGTTTTACCAAGGCGAACTCTACTAAAAGGACTCGGAGCAGGTATTGCTTTGCCATTGCTGGATAGCATGATCCCAGCCCTGACAGCCAATGCGCAGGTTGCTAAGCCTCAGAAGCGCCTCGGCGTGGTGTATGTACCTAATGGTATGGCGATGAAGTTCTGGACGCCTGCTTCCACCGGTACCAATTTTGAAATTACCCGAATTTTTGAGCCAATGGCTGATTATAAAGATCGTATGTTGGTCATAACTGGGCTTAATGGCGCTAGCAGTAACGCCGGAGTTCATGCCAGTGCATCTACTCGCTTCTTAACCGGTGCTATTCCGGCACGAGTAGAGTCAGATCTTAAAGCAGGCGTATCAATCGACCAGTTGGTGGCACGTAAAACTGGCCAAGAAACTCAGTTAGGTTCTCTTGAGTTAGCTCTCGATCAAAATGACGTATTTGGTTCTTGCGATATTGGCTTTAGCTGTCAGTACACCAGCACAATTTCTTGGCGGGATGCAACTACGCCGCTACCTATGGAAGTTAATCCGCGTCTTGTTTTCGAAAGATTATTTGGTGATATTGGAACAACCGATCCAGTAATCAGACAGCAACGCATCCGTAATGATCAGAGCTTGCTCGATGCTGTTTCTGATCGAGTAGCTGAACTGAATCGTAAAGTTGGACCTAGTGACCGCGCCAAGCTGGATCAGTACTTGGATGCAGTACGTGATGTTGAGCGTCGCATTCAAATGGCAGAGGCGCAAAGCTACCGAGAGCTGCCTGAAGTTGCTCAACCGTCTGGTATTCCCGACACCTATGAAGAACATGCGAAGTTAATGTTCGACTTGCAGGTGTTGGCTTATCAAACCGATTTAACTCGAGTCATAACCTTCATGTTAGGGCGTGAACTTAGTGGTAGAACTTATGCGGAGATTGGTGTCCCTGATTCACATCATCCAACCTCACATCACCGCGACGACCCAGTGCTGTATGAAAAAGTCACGAAGATCAACGAATTCCATACCCGCTTGTTTGCTTACTATCTAGATAAACTCGATGCCACTGAAGATGCTGATGGCTCTCTGCTAGATAATATGCTACTGCTTTATGGCGCCGGAATGTCGGATAGTAATCTGCACAGTAATCGCGGATTGCCACTAGTATTGTTTGGTGGTGGAGCAGGTTCTCTTCAAGGTGGTCGTCATTTGCGCTATGCGGAGGGAACACAGCTGACTAAGTTGCACTTAACCATGCTCGAAAAAATGGGCATTCCGGTTGAAGAATTCAGTGGTGCAACTGAACCGCTGGATCTGCTTGCTAACGTATAGATCATTGTCAGCGTCAGTAGCAATAAAAAAATGAGTTCTCAAAACAAAATATATGCTAGTGCCTTACTGGTATTTTTTGTTTTATCTTTTGGTTTTGCTCAAGCTCAAGACTCATCACTTATCGATGCGGCGCGCAATCAAGACACTGAACAAGTAAGTCAATTGCTTGCCGATGGCGCTGATCCAAATGCACGACAAACTGATGGTGCTACCGCCTTGCACTGGGCGGCATACCATGAAGATCTCGACCTAGCTGACTTACTAATTAAAGCCGGGGCAGCTGCAAGTGCAGTTAATCGATTAAACGCTTCACCTCTCTATCTCGCGGTTAGAGGAGGCAATGCAGAACTTACAAAACTTTTATTAGATGCCGGTGCCAATCCAAACGTGACGCTGGATATGGGTGAGACGCCAATTATGACCGCAGCCCGCGCAGGTTCAGCGGCAGCCGTACAATACCTGATCGACAGTGGCGCGAATGTTAATGTCCGCGAAGAATCCCGTGAACAAACTGCATTAATGTGGGCATCAGCTCAGGGGCATGTCGAGGTTGTTAGAGTGCTAGTTGAAGCAGGTGCTAGTCTTGAGGCACGCTCAAAAGTGCGTCCCATGCTTATGTTCGCCGAAGCAACAAATGGTGGCGCATTCGATCAGGGTGTCATGGAGAACTTAGGCGGCTATTCTGCACTACTTTTTGCAGCAAGACATGGACAAGTAGAAATTTCGAATCTATTGATTATGGCCGGCGCAGATATAAATGGTCAGGCAGGTAACGGAACAACCCCTCTAATAGTCGCAACTCACAGCGGCCATTCTGCATTAGCACAAATGTTATTGGCACAGGGCGCGGACCCGAATTCGATGCGTGCAGGTTATTCCGCTTTACATGCGGCAATACTGCGCAGTGACAGAGACACCGTAGCTTCTTTGCTAGCTAACGGCGCTGATCCTAACGTGCGGTTGCAAAAGGCAAACCCAGCGCAAAGAGCCAGCGAAGACTGGGTGTTAAAAACTCCATTGATCGGTGCTACTCCTTATTGGATTGCCGCGAGCTTTCGCGAAGTAGAAATTATGCAAATACTTGCCGGTGGTGGTGCCGACCCATTGTTAACTAATCAAGAACGGTTTCAACCACTGAGAGATAGAGCATCCCGTCAAAACCCGCCTGAACCAGAAGTGATTGGCGGATTCGAGTCTACACTTCAGGCTGCAATTAAAGGCGATAGCACACGGCAGCGTTTCTATGTCACGCCAAATCCAGATCCGGCGACGGAAGAGCGCCGCGCACTGGATTCCGCTAAGGTCGCAATCGGCCATGGTGTCAATTTAAATCATGCTGACTTCACGGGGTCTACTGCAATACATGACGCAGCAGCCAGACTTTTGCCAAATATCATCAGAGAACTTGCGAAAAATGGTGCAGACGTTAATACCTTAAATGGTAGTGGCAGAACTCCCTTAGATCTTGCAAACGCTGCAGAAGCAAGACCTAATTTCTTCGGTTTCGATTTAAGTATTCCTGGCGCAACAGCTAGTGAGGTTTTAATAGAGTTCGGGGCCGTCAGCTCCGATGGACTTTAAGATTTAATTTTTATATAACAATCATCCTTTGGTGATACTTTCTGGAGGAGCTATGAAGGCTATCCATTCAATTTTAGTGATATTACTCACGCTATCGTTTGCCGGTACTGCGTTTGGCCAATCCTCCCCGCCGAGCAAAGCACCAGCAGCCTGGGGCCCCGTATCAATTAACTTAGATGAGATCGAGTACCCTTTTCCCGTCAGTTACATGAATTTAAGCGTTTATGGAGAGGATGTCCGGATAGCCTATATGGACGTCGCTCCTACTGGTCCCGCTAATGGCAGAACCGTCATCTTTCACCATGGAGGTCTCTACTATGGCTGGTATTGGGAAGATCAAATGCATGCTTTGAGTGAAGCAGGGTATCGAGTCATTGCCAAAGATAGACTGGGGTGGGGAAAGTCATCCAAACCGATGATCCCATATAGCATCAACCTCTGGGCCTCAAATACTGCACTTTTAATGGATCACCTTGATATTGAACAGGCTGCCCTGGTAGGACATTCCATCGGCGGACAAATGGTTACTCGATTTGCCTTTCTTTATCCAGAACGCATTACTCATTTGGTAACTGTTAATCAGGTAGGGCTAACTGACCGCCGAAGAGGTCGCGGTTTTCGATCATTAACTGGTGAAGTGAATGCCAATCCTGACCCGGATGCGACTTATGAGTCCCTTTTGCGGTGGGCTCACGAAAACTATGCTAACTGGAATCCCAAATTTGAAAAGCACATGCGCATTCGTTATGGTCAACGTCTTAGCGGTGGATGGCCACAGGCTTCGGCTGTTAGCCAATTAACCGGTCACATGCGCGGCATGGATACGGTTGTAAACGATTGGCAACATATTCAAACGCCCACATTGATTCTAGGTGGTGCTGACGACTATCCAACTTATGCGGCAGAAGCTGAACATGCAGCGAGTGTTTTTCCAAACGGACAGGTAATTAACATTCCAGGCATTGGCCACAACCCGCACGAAGAAGTGCCAGACATTATTAACGAAGCTTTAATGCGGTTTTTTGAATCTTAGGAATATTAAGAGAAAAGGAATAAGTCATGAAACTTGTTTCTGCAATAAGTGTAAGTTTTGTTTTAACTCTAGCAGCTGCCCAGGCGATTGCTGACACCAGCATTTTGTTTATCGGTAATAGTTTCACCTACGGCTGGGGATCAAGTACCCGTTACTATCGTGCTGATAGCGTGACTGATCTGAATCATGAAGGTATCGGCGGTGTGCCAGCGCTGTTTAAATCCTTCGCCGATCAGGCTGGTCTTGATTATAACATTCACTTGCAAACTAGAAGTGGGGCGGGGCTAGACTTTCATCTAGCAGAAAAGCTCGGTGTGATGGGTCGTCGTCCCTGGGATCAAGTGGTCATGCATGGATACAGTACACTCGATGCAAATAACCCCGGTGATCCCACAGTGTTAATTAATACCGTCGCCGAGATGTCTGAATTCTTTCACAATCTTAATTCTGATGTGGAAGTCTATCTCACTGCAACCTGGTCCCGTGCTGACATGGTTTATCTCGATGATCGGCCCTGGACTGGAACTCCAATTCATCAAATGGCCTTGGATGTTCGCGCCGGTTATGACAAAGCAGCTGCTGCGCCAGCGGTTAAGTCTGTGAATGCCGTTGGTGAAGCCTGGAATCGCGCCATGGAAAATGGCATCGCCGATCCAAATCCTTACGACGGTATTGACTTAGACAAGATTGATTTGTGGAGCTACGACCACTACCACGCCAGTGATTATGGTTACTATCTGGAAGCATTAGTTGTATTTGGAAATGTAACCGGACTTGACCCAAGATCTCTCGGTGAAAACGAATGCTCAGGTTACGAGCTCGGCATGTCTCGTTTACAAGTGAAGGCATTGCAGCAGGCAGCCTATGAGCAACTTGCTAGTGAAGGTAGAGTGGAAGCGGCACCGCTGGAATTGCCACGACCGGTTGCACCGCAGCGTTGTGACTAATTCGAAAGATCTATAAGGGCATACTTTATTGAAGCATGCCCTTTATTCTGTAGAATCTTCTGGTAATCCCAATACAATTAATTCTGCTGTCGGTGTTGCGTTTACACCTAATGCGATGTATTGCCTGCCATCTATTGCATAACTCATGGGTGCACTTTGCGGATCGCCGGGTAACTCAATTTTAGCTAACTCTTCACCGGTTTCTTTGCTGCGTGCGATTAGTGTCGGTCCATAACCTTCATTCTGCCCATGTATTAGTAATGTAGAAGTAACTAGTACCGGATGACGGCCGCCTCCACCTAGTGGGGGAAGGTCGAGTCCTTCAACTGCAGGATTGTTTTCTACACGGACAGAGCCATCTCCGTTTGGAGCTTGCCATAAAATTTCTCCGTGATTCATGTCAATCGCAGTGATGGTTGAGTAGGGCGGTTTGAGTAGTGGAAGGCCTCGCGGTCCAACAACACCTCGATTTTGCAAGCGGTAATAACGAAAATTTGATTCGTCTTCGGGAAGGGTTCCCATAAAAGGTGTAAAGGCGCCGTTTGAAGATGGTACAAACAAGACATTGGTTTCTGGATCAAATCCAGCGCCGGGCCAATTGGCGCCGCCGCCTGCACTGGGAACAAAAATGGACCCGCGCTTAGCGGTTTCTTCATCCGGAAGACTCGCAGGTGTATAGATCGGCCCGTATACATAATCACCGATTATCTCTAAGGCCTCTGCTTTTAACTCCGGAGTGAAATCGATTAATTCGTCTTCCGTTAATCCCTGCATGGCAAAGGCAGGTGGCTTAGTTGGAAAGGGTTGAGTTGGAGAAGTTCTTTCTCCAGGTATCAAACCTTGTGGTACTGGTAGTTCTGGCATTGGCCAAACAGGTACTCCAGTTGCGCGATCGAACACATAGGCCCAGCCTTGCTTAGTTACTTGAGCGAGTGCTCTGATCTCTCGACCATCTACATTTATGTTCATTAAATTTGGTGCGGCCGGCGTGTCGTAGTCCCACAGACCATGATGAATCATCTGAAAATGCCAGACTCGATCACCAGTGGCCGCATCGACTGCAACAACACTCTGGGTAAATAAGTTATCCCCTGGTCGATGCCCACCATAGTAATCATTGGTAGGCGCTTCTGTTGGAAGATAAACAAGACCGA
Source organism: Pseudohongiellaceae bacterium (assembly GCA_045565735.1). Lineage (GTDB taxonomy): Bacteria > Pseudomonadota > Gammaproteobacteria > Pseudomonadales > Pseudohongiellaceae > UBA9145. Next base: position 23,672 of record JBJLER010000092.1, on the reverse strand, counting down.
GATCTAAATCGGCACTCATCTGAGTCCAAACTCCACCATTGCCGGTGTAGCGCCAGGATTCTTCCTGCCATGTTTCTACTCCGAACTCACCGGCTTGAGGGATAGTATTAAAAGTCCAGACCAATTCCCCGGAACGAATGTTATACCCTCGTACAAAAGTTGGTGGACGTTCTTTATAGTGCGGTCGATTCGATGTGATTTGATTTACAACAAGAACGTCACCGACAACGATCGCAGGTGATACTGTGCCTAGTGGCACCGCACCGGAATAATCAAGTGACTCCCTATCTGCTCTAGGGATTCCTTGAGTGAGATCAATACGACCACCGGCAAATGCTGTATCTGGTCGCCCCTCTTCGGCATCTAAAGAAAAGAGATACCCGTCATTTGTTGCGAATAATATTCGCGATTCCTCATTGTCGCTCCAGTATGCGACTCCACGATGGTGATAGCCAAGTGGACTAATTGAATACCCAGACAAGTAGGCCTGGGGATCAAATGACCATAACAATTCTCCTGTGGCAGAATCTAATGCAACAGCTTGGTTCAAAGCGGTAATCATATAGAGCACACCATCGATCATTAATGGTGTGGCTTGCAATCGGCCAAAGCTGATATCTTCCGCAGCGTCTCCCATAACCGCTTCAAGATCGATCTCACCGTCAATAGAAGTCCAGCGCCAGACGATTTCCAGCTCTTCAAAATTGTCGGCGTTAATTTGATCAAGACTGGTGTACTTAGTAGAGCCAGTATCTGAGGCGTAATTTGTCCATTCGCCATCGTTGCTGCCTAGCTGTGCTTGAGCACCACCGCATAGTAAAAAACCAACACAACTTAAAACAAAAAGTGAAAATTTCTTCTGCTTTGAATCAAGTATTAGTCTTCCTGTGTCCATCTAGTTCTCCATGACTCTCTTTCAACGCGCTCCCCACGAATATACACGTCACTGATCTGACGGGTGTTGTTTATATCATCTAATGGGTTTGCATTCAGTATGACAAAATCAGCGGCTTTACCTGCCTGTAACGTGCCCACATCAGTTAAACCAAAGGCCTGAGCGGAACGGGAAGTCGAAGCAACAATAGCTTCCATTGGGGTCATACCCATGCGCACAAATAGCGAAAGTTCAACGTGATCGGCGTAGCCAAAGAAATCACCTACAGCGCCTGCATCGGTACCAAAAATAATATGATCTTTGAGTTTAAACAGATTATCAGCGCGTATTGCTGATAATGATTCCGCTTCGGCACTGAGGTTAGCAGGTGGTGTGTAGTTGCCATTAAGTGAATCAATAACTGATTGAGGAACCTGATCGTAGAAATAAGGATCTTGAAAAGCAGGAATATAGTAAGGCTCCTGCTTCGTGATCATGCCCAGAGTTGGAACTATATAGACATTGTTCTCTCGGACCATATCCAAATATTCATCATCAACTGCCATATCGTAGGGCATATGGATAAAGCGGCGATTGCCTGCACTTACTAAAGATTTATGATCCGCCAATGTTGTTGCATGGGCAATGATGCGCATGTCGTAATCAGAAGCAGTTTCTAATACAGCGCGATAGATTTCTGGCGCAACTTTGATTTGTGCGCCGCGTAATTCATCTCGTGAATCAACCCAAATCTTGGCAATACCATAACCTTCTGAGGCAAGCTGCCTTACCATATTTGCACCTTGCTCAGGATCTGTAATTGGATTTACTCCCCAAAAATTTGGGTCGCTGGTAAAGCGCGGATTTGGTCCGCCGCCAGGAGAACCCATTCCTGGGGATAGATGATAGCGCGCGCCTTTTATGTTTCCCCTTAGTTGCTCGAGCTTTACTCTATTCGCAATCTCAAATTCATCACTCCCGGTAGAGATGATTGTTCCCACTCCATAGTAAGCATGACGATAAAGGTGATCGACCAGGTTCTCGTCAGTAAAGTATTGCGAGCCCCAGTCACCGTATGCTTCCCAGCCTAAATGAGCATGGGTATTCACCAGAGCAGGGATAATCGTTTGCCCGCTTAAATCATGAAATACCGCATCGTCCGGAAGATCTAGCGATGGACCAATGTCTATGATGGATCCATCCCGAATCAGTAATGATCCTTGTTCAAATATTTCGCCGTTGCCAAGAATTAGGCGCACGTTAGCGAAGTGATTTGTTGATTGGGCATTCAGCGTCTGTCCAAGCATCAGTATGATTGCAAAGAAAAGCTGAAATATGAGATTTTCACTGGTCATCGCAGACCCATTAACTGGCTTATGATGATTGTTTTCTATTGATCTGCACTGTACTGTTGAATGTAGAAAACTACCAGTTATTAGACCTTTCTCACTATCTAATCAGGGTTTCTGACTGTCTTGATGAGAATAAAAATGAAAAAAAGGAACGCGATATTCCTGGCTTTCGTTGCAATGTTCGCTCTTTCAGCTTCAGCGCAGCTGCCAGGATTACCTGAGATAGATCAGGAAGCACCATTAGACGAACCCGTCACTATTTCCAAAGAAATCCTCGCTGCTGCCTTTGGCCGTATTAATGATGAAGATATCCCCACCACCCGCATGCTTGAAGGCGGGGAGTTCAATGTAAATATCCGGCACATCGAAAACGTCACAATGTCGACCATGCGTATGTTGACACATCCAGACACCATTGATGTTTGGGTTGTGCAAGCAGGTTCAGGAATTTTAAATACAGGCGGCGAGTTAGTAGATGGAGTCTTGCAAGGCGGCGAAGAACAAATCGTCGAAGCTGGAGATATCATTTACATTCCGGCAGGACTTTCACATGGAATTAAAGAAGCTGAGTTAATCACCTGGTTTAATATCCGTTTTCCAGAGCATCGCAATTAACCGAATTAAATTTTAGTCAAAAGGAAGCAAAACATGATTAAGAGAAATAACGCAGGCAAAGTCGGCATTTTGACAGTACTTGTTTTACTCGGTGTGGTAGTGGCTGTCATCAACAATACTGAATTTTCTCAAGCAGACAGTCTGTCTGAGAAAACTGAGTTAACTGGTGCCGATTATGAAGAGATTAAAGCTCTTTATGCCCGCTACAACCAAGGCAGTGATTTTCGCGACACAGAATTATTTTTGTCGGCTTTTGCCGAGGATGCAATTATGACCCGTGAAGGGGGAGATATTGTAGGCATGGAAGGATTGAAAGCCGATCGGGCTCGCAGATACCAGGGCGAAACTGGCGATGTAGGCAGAAGGCATTTAAATGGTAGCTACTTGATAATGCCAACGAACGATGGAGCCGAAGGGCGAGCATACTACATCTTAATGGATGTAACTGAGCGCCCTCCAAACGTAATCGGATCAGGTTACTACGATGACAAATTTATTCGGACAGAGGATGGCTGGAAGATTAAACACCGAACTCTGTTTCGAGATACTTTAGATTAAAAATTTACTGTATCCATGCATTGCATATAGAGGATAGCTGGCAGTAACTAGTTCACGTTTGGGAGGCAGTTATGCGTTTATTCAATTCGATTCTTGTTGTGGCTGTAATCGGCAGTGGACTCGTCGTAGTAGCACAAGATGTATTTCAAGGTATTACGAAAGAACCACGCCCTGAAGAATACATTCACTGGAATAGTGCTTCTTTTATGGAAATAAAAAGTGAGTTGCAACAAAGTTTGCGAGAAGGAAGCGGCATCTTCGGCACTGACTTTGTATATTTGAATGGATTATCTGCTCGAGAACATCGAGCTCACAATGTTCAGTTTATTCATCGCTCCGGTTATACCCAGCCGGAAATCCATGAGAACAAATGGGATATCTATGTCATTGTCGACGGCCACGGTACTGCACGAATTGGCGGTGAGCGAGTGAACTTTATTGAAGGTGGTCCGAACGAAGGGCAGTATCCAGAGTTAGAAGGAGCGCAGGAATATCAGGTAGAAACTGGCGACATATTGCATGTACCAGCCAGAGTATGGCACCAAATGGTAACGGATCCGAACGAAACCATTACTTATGCGTTAATCAACATAATTCACTGAGCCAGATAAAGTCTGTGATCAGTCGGGAGAAAAAATGAATCGAATTACACTCGCACTCTTATGTTTTATTGCAGTCTCGTTTATTTACTCTCCCGTCTTTGCGCAAAATGAAGAAGAGGCAACGGAAGCCAGCGGTGGAATTATCCAACGTTATGGCAGAAACGCTGCCAATGGTATTTCTTCTGTGACAGCGGATCCAAACTCATCTAATTTGTTGCGTAATTATTCTTCAGTCACAGACGAACTCTTGCAGAACCCACCCGACGCAGATTGGGTAACCTGGCGTCGCACATACAACAATCAGGGGTTTTCCAATCTCGATCAGATTAATCGGGAAAACGTTGTTGATTTGGAATTAGCCTGGAATCAGGTAGTGACTGTTGGTAACAATATGCCAACGCCGCTAGTACATGATGGAATTATGTTTCTGTACAGCGCTGGCGATGTGGTGCTCGCTTTGGATGCAACTAACGGCGATATGTTATGGCGTTATAGTCATGACGGCGAAGCTGGTACCAGCCACAAATTTGGCATCGCACTGCATGAAAACAAAGTACTGGTTCCCACTTCTAATTTTCACATGGTGGCCTTAGATGCTCGCTCAGGCGAAGTGATCTGGGATCACGCGATTGAAATGGAAGATTACGATGGCTATCAGTTAAGAAGTGCTCCCACGGTTGCGGGTGGTCAAGTGATTCAGGGAATGGCCGCATCCTTTGTTCCTGGTGGTGGATTTATCGTTGCTATCGATTTGGAAACCGGAACGGAAACCTGGCGCTTCAATACGATCCCGCGTCCTGGAGAGCCCGGGGGCAATACTTGGAACAATATGCCAATGGAAGAAAGGCAGGGTGGTTCGGTATGGAATACTGGGGCCTATGATCCGGAATTGGATTTAGTGTATTACGGTGTATCGCCAACTTATAACACGGCACCTTTGCTATATTCCTTAAACATAGATGGCGTTACCAATGAAGCACTTTATACCAATGCAACATTAGCAATACGTCCTGCAAGCGGCGAGTTAGTCTGGTACTACCAACATGTTGCCAATGATCAGCATGATCTGGATTGGATATTTGAAAGATCAATCGTTGAGTTGGATGTAAACGGTGAGATGCGAAAAGTTGTTGTTACAGCGGGTAAACCTGCTCTCTTCGATGCGATCGATGCAGAAACCGGACAGTACTTGTTTTCAGTTGATCCAGGATTTCAAAACTTATTTGCTGCAATTGATCCAGTGACTGGGGAGAAAATTGCAAATCCGAATATCTTTCCCGACGCAGAAGAGATTCGCACAGTCTGTCCTTACTACCAGGGTGGTCGTAACTGGCACGCATCATCGGTAAACAACGAAACTGGTTACTTGTTCGTACCTATGTTCGAAGTGTGCATGGACACCTTGCTCGATGGCAGCGGCACCTTGCTTACAAGTGGTTTAAGAGCAGACACACGCCCAGCGCCCGATAATGATGGAAACTATGGCCGCCTGCAGGCAATTGATCTCAAGAATAGGGAATTAGCCTGGCAGCACCGCGAAGAAATTGTGCCGGCTTCAGCAAGCCTCGCCACTGCAGGCGGGTTAGTTTTTCTTGGTTATCTCGATTCCAAACTCAAAGCATTCGATCAAAGTAACGGCGAGATTCTTTGGGAAACTCAATTAGATGCCATACCTGCAGCTTTCCCAATAACTTATGCCGTCGATGGCAAACAGTATGTGGCCGTCGTCGCAGGGCAACTCAATATTCACACGGGAGTTTGGTTAGGATTACAAAACCAGTTTTCCGGTTTCGTTCCTGAAGCGCCTGGGCCAGCGGCATTGTGGGTTTTTGCACTAGATTAAATCAACGAAAAAGGGTTAGATTGTTTCTAAACCTTTGCTTGATATGGGTTCTACTAACTATCTTCGCTAAGCCACTTAGACAAAAGGGTAGTGTTTAGTGTTAATGCCATAAAAAGTTCAACTCAGGACAACCATGGCCATTAAATCAAGTGCAAGGACCTGAGCAATTTACTGGTATACTGTTACGTTATTATTTTCCCGTAATTGAAATTAAGGGGTATGCAATGATCGAAAAAACAAAACTCGGGGCCATAATTATTCTATTTTCAGTGATTATGAGTCCTTTGAGTGTTTTGGGGCAGTCGCATGGAAACCACGCTGATCACGGCGATCACGGCCACGCGCATATGGGTCCAGCGGTTAGCTGCACTAACATGGCTAATCCTCCGTGGAATGGTCTGTCTGAGAAGGATAAGCAGCGGTTCTCAAATTTGCATCAAGATTTGTCAGGGTTAAATACTCCTGAATCGGCGATAGCTGCAGGGTTTTTCCCTGCTTTAGGTGATATACCCGGAATGGGTATCCACTATGTCAATCTGTCGATGGGATTAGACAAGGACTACAATATTGATCTGCCCAATCAGTTATTGTTTTCTCCGATAGATGGGGAAGAAAAATTGGTTGGTGCAGCTTACGCCTTTGTTGATGTGCCGGATACTGACGTTCTACTTCCCTTTGAGAGCGAGTTTGCGTCATGGCATGATCATCCTCAGTTTGCAAATGATGGCGAGACTCTGCATATGCTGCACGTCTGGTTTGTTGATTCTTCAAATGGCCCCTTCGCTGGTTTAAATTTTTGGCTTCCCTATCGAACAGCCGATATTGAAATTCCGAACCCATGCTGGATGGCGGAAGAGGAAATTGCTGATCGCATCAGAAAAGTATCATTTGCGTTAACTCAATTTGATTGGGAGGGCAGTGAGAGCGATTTGTCAGGGCAAGGCGGTGAAGCGCGCCCCTCAAGTGATGAAATCCAAGGTATTTCTGATTCGACAGGCGTTGATGGAGAAGTTGTAGAGGCTATAGTCACCACTGATGGTGCTGCGGGTGCGTCATGGAACAGACCTCCATCTATTAGTAGTGATAGGCTGGAAATGCTTGAAGTGCTCGGAGCAGCGGCACAGGATGATGATATTGACGCCTGGAGGATTGCTGCTGACACATTTTTGGCAGATCTAAATGAAGAAGAAATGAACAGAGTATTCGCTACTCTAGGTGTCTTAGGTGAGAATCAGATGTCTTCTGCCGAGAGAGATGCTGCTGGGATTACTCAACCTGGAAGTAGAAACTAACTCAAGCAGAGTGGTCTTTATCGATGTTAACTGTAGCGATGAGGAAGTGGTGAAAGAACTTATCTGCGCATAGGTCCTGCGAAAAAGCCCCTAGCATGGGGCTTTTTTGTTGCCTTACCCAACTATTACCCCTGAGAAAAAGGTGAGCTGGCTATAACTACTCGCCATCTCCTTTAATAGAGATGGTAGCTATGGGTACTGCTGAATAGCACCTCTCAGCTATTGTTTGTAGTATCAATTATAAATCCTATTAGGATAACTTCCCCTAGAAGTACCCCCATACCGTTTTGTTACCCACCCCCAACGTTTTATTTGGACTAGTCCAATTTAAGATTTATGGGATTTACAGACTCCTCTTTTTTTCAGCGCTCAAATACGATTTCGCCGCCGAAAATCGTTGCGTCTACTCTTAGATCGAAAAGTTCAGCGCCCCGCATTCTGCCGTGATATTCAGAAAGCACTGCAAGATCGCCAAATTTACCGACTTTAATGGACCCACGGTCATGGTCTTCGAAACCACACCTTGCAGCCCATATGGTGTGCATTCTCAGAGCGTCTTCGAAAGTCAGTTCTTCGCCTGGTGGTGCGCCTCCGCCATCTCGTTCAGGGGTTGCCAGAGCAGCTATGGCCCCTAGAGGACTGAAGATTGGTATTGTGCCGGTGGCATCGGAGCATGCTGCGGGCATTACATTTTCGTTGACCAGTGTTCGATAGCGTGGCGCAGTTCGACTAAGTTCTCGAGGTTGCGTGGCACGCTGCTGAGGTGGTGTGATAACTGGAATGATCCCTAGTTGGGCCAAGCGTCTGATTCGATCGATATCTTCTATATCGCCACCATGTTCGATTCGTGGCCGCATTCCGTTTACGAGACTTAGCGAGGCTTCTACCGCCGCTTCGATCATTGTATGGCCAGGGTCTGTCACCGCATGCATCATCAATTGTATTCCATGCAGGTGAGCCTTCAATACAAATTTATCAAGCTCCTCTTGTTCCCATTTGAAATCAGCGAAGCTTCGACCAAGCCCATCACTGCCAGCTCCGTCGACGAAAATTTTTACGCCACCAATTCTAAACATGTCGGTACCGAAACCACGAGAAAGGCCCATGCCGATGTAATCGTCGAGCGACATAAGATGGGGCACATGGTAGAAGGCCCGCAATCGAATGGGCAAATCGCCACTTCCCTGAACCGCTTGGTCGGCAACAAGATCGCTGCCTGCTAGAGGCAGTGTGGAGATGGATGTAATGCCTTTGGAGACATAAATATTTCGAGCGTGAGATCTCAGGGAATTAATCACTTGTTCGGCTGAGTATGGAGGAATCATGGGCCAGATTTCGGTGGCAATTCCTGTGGGTGTGCCATTGGTATCCCTGTGTAGAATAGCACCTCGTGGCAAATTGGAATCATTATTCCACAAACCCAGTTCCATGAGAGCAAGACTGTTCAACATTGCCACATGGAATCCGGAATAGAGTACCAAAGGATGGCTATCCGTGACTTGATCTAGTTCCAGGCGAGAGGGCAACCGTCTCTCTTCAACTTGCGTTGCCATGCTGAAAGAACCGCGACCAACAATCCAATCTCCTGCTGGTGTTGTGGCAGCTTTACTGCCCAGGGCCTGCTTGATTTCAGCCAGTGAAATAAAAGGAGGAGTGTGGCAAGCCACTTGATAAGAAAGGGCATTGCAGGCCATTTCGAAATGGACATGGGGGTCGACAAAACCTGGCACAACGGTGCGCCCGCTCCCATCAAGAACAGGTGCTGATCCTGCGCCGTCTAATACCTGCTCGTTAGTACCAACCAAAGCGATGCGACCGGCGCGGATAAGCACGGCTTCGGATTCAGTTTGATCTGGTTCCAGCGTAAGGATTTTTGCGTTCACAATAGCTAGGTCGCGCCGCCAAAGACCAGTACCCTCCGCCTGAAAGTTCTCTAGATTGGGGCCAGATGAGGAGCAAGCCGGCAGCATTAATCCTGAACTTGCGGCAGCAGTACTCAGTAAGAATTCTCGTCTCTTCATAAATCTATGTATTTGCAGTCGTTAAGTTTGAAGAAAAGGGTAAAGTCAAAATACAGTAGTTTCTGATTACATGGAATTCTATAGTTACGCCTAGGGGTTTAAGTATTTATCGAGAGGTAACTGCCGAATAGCAATCCCACCCCTCTTTGTACAACTAGGGGTCCCAATATCTGTATACATACTATTCCGCTCAAACGAACTGGTATCGTTTAGGTTTCCGAGCTGTACAAAAGAGGTTTTTATCCCTTATAAAAAAGCCCAGAATTACTGGGCTTATAGGACTTCTTGGGAGTTGGTGCGACTGTTGTCTGGTAGCTATGGGTGGACTTGAACCACCGACCCCAGCATTATGAATGCTGTGCTCTAACCAGCTGAGCTACATAGCCAAAATTTGGACTTCAGCTTCCAGCTAATGCTTCCTCGTAACCTTCATTGCCAAATTTTATTCTTTCAATTTGGCACGAAATTGAGGATCTAGAATGCCGGAAGGCCGCGAATTTTGGCGATTTGGCGCCAAAATGTCAAGCGAGCTAGTCGATCACCACGTTTCGCACTACAGCGTAGAAGTCACTAACTGCGCGGCGAAACGCGTCTTCAGGGACCTGTTCATCATTGCCATGAACACCAGTGTGATCTTCGTGGCCAGTGATCAAGGGATTGAATCCATAGCTGATAATTCCGAGGTCACGAGTAAAGTGGCTGTCGGTAAATCCAGTGCTTACAGACGGCAATACGCGGGAACCAGGATGCAGTTCCTGGGTTACAGATTCAATTGCCGCGAACAATCGCGTATTTGTTTCTGAAATCGCTGGTGTGAACGCCATAATGGTTTCGATAGTAACGCCAGTGCCACCAATCAAGTCTTCTAATTCAATTATGAATTGTTGTGATGGTTTGTCAGGTAATATTCGACAATCTAATTCCGCCCAGGCCTCCGGTGGAATAACGTTGATCTTGTTTGAACCGCTCATGCGTGTCATGGAACAAGTGTCACGAATAAGTGAGTTATGCCCTGGTCGTGCTGCATGAAGTCTTTCCACAAATGCAAGATCATTAATCGCATCGCTGATATTTGCATAGGATGGCCCCCATTCTTCATCCATATCAACCGAGAGTTCTGAAAAGTAATCAGACACGGGTCCAATGATGCGAGGAGGGAAGGGGTTTTCTAATAAAAGATTTAGTGCTTGTACGATTCGCGTAACTGAACTCGTTGTGCGTGGTGATGATCCATGGCCTGGCGTGTCAATTGCGTTCAAGCGCAACCATACCGGAACTTTCTGCGTAACTTCGATGCTGAAAACTACATCACCGTCTTCGTTACTGCTGCCGCCGCCGCCTTCATTGAGTAAAATGCCAGCGTCGTCAAATATTTCTGGTCTGTTCTCAATCAGCCAGCCAACACCAAAATAACCGCCAGCTTCTTCATCGGCGGTCGCTAAGAAAATCACATCTCGATTAAGTTCAACACCGGAACGATGTAAGCTGAGAAAGGTGGCAAGTTGTATGATGCCGAGACCTTTCATATCGCGAGTCCCGCGACCAAGAATAACGCCGTCGCGAATATCACCAGAGAGGGGATCAATAGTCCAGAATTCTTCTTCGGCAGGAACAACATCTGTATGTTGCAGGAGAATTAACCCAGGTTCGTCGCCACCTTCGAGGCGTGCCCAGATATTACCTCGACCAGGTGCGCTTTCTGCAGTTTCGTACTCGATGCCTTCAGCTTCAAAAATTGCTGCATAAAAATCGACAGCACGGTATTCGTTTCCAGGAGGATTAATAGTGTCGATGCGGATAAATTCCTGCAGCCATCTAACCGCCTCATCTTCGAGAGTCTGCCCGTTAATTGCAGAGATAAATAAAAAACTCAGTGTAATAATTCCGATTTTTATTCTTTTCACTAGAAACTCCACTTACACGTTGAAACGGAAATGAATCACATCGCCATCCTGCACAATATATTCTTTACCTTCCAGGCGCCACTTACCTGCGTCTTTTGCGCCTAACTCACCTTGATTCTCGATGTAGGCATCATAGGCAACGACTTCGGCACGGATAAAACCTTTTTCAAAATCGGTGTGAATTACTCCGGCCGCTGCCGCTGCTGTGGCCCCTTTCTTTACTGTCCAGGCTCGCGCTTCTTTCTCGCCGGCAGTAAAGTAGGTCTGTAATCCCAGTAGTTTGTAACCAGCACGGATAACGCGATCTAATCCTGGTTCACCCATACCCAGGTCCAGCAGAAATTCGGCCTTCTCATAGTCTTCCAGCTCGGCGATCTCTGCTTCCAGCTTGTTGCAGATGGCTACCACTTCTGCGCCTTCACTGTTAGCGATCTCCCGTACCTTTTCTAGGTGAGGATTATTTTCGAAACCGTCCTCATCTACGTTAGCGATATACATTACTGGTTTGACAGTCAGTAGATGTAATTGATAAAGATCGCCTTGTTCTTCTTTATATAGCTCTAAAGTTCGTACTGGTTTTACTTCATTGAGATGAAGTTTAACTTTTTCTAACAATTGCACCTGACGTTGTGCATCTTTATCACCACTCTTAGCGACACGAATAACTCGATCCAGGCTTTTCTCTACAGTTTCTAAATCTGCTAATGCCAGTTCGGTGTTTATGGTTTCGATATCCGCTGCAGGATTGATTTGATCGGAAACGTGAGTGACGTTTTCATCTTCAAAACAACGGACCACATGGGCAATGGCGTCAGTCTCGCGGATATTTGCAAGGAATTGGTTGCCCAGACCTTCACCTTTAGATGCGCCTGCAACTAGGCCAGCAATATCTGTAAACTCAACTGTAGTAGGTATGACTTTTAGTGGATTTACTATACCTGCAATTTTGTCTAACCGGTCATCTGGAATTGAAACGATTCCCGAGTTTGGTTCGATCGTGCAGAAAGGAAAATTTTCAGCAGCAATGCCTGCCTTGGTTAAGGCATTGAATAGAGTTGATTTACCAACATTGGGTAAACCTACGATTCCACATTTAACAGCCATTTGTTATTTCTTTCTTAAATCTTTATTCCGTATGAAGTAAACGCATGGCTTCTTCCCATTCGCCAGTTACTGCTTTGGGGATAACACGAATTGCGTCTTCAATATCTCTCATGATGGCATCTGCTTCCGATCTCGATGGATCACTTAGCACATAGTTCGACACCATAGATTTATGTCCTGGATGCCCTACGCCAATGCGCAAACGGAAAAACTCTTTCTTGCCGCCGAGCGCATTGATGATGTCTCGAATACCATTGTGACCACCGTGACCGCCACCTTCTCTAAAGCGGGTTACTCCAACATCAAAATCGATTTCGTCGTAGGCCACCAACATGTTTTCCGGTGTAATTTTGAAAAACTTGCATACGGATGCTACCGACTTACCACTGTGGTTCATGAAAGTAGTAGGGAATAGCAGTTTAATATCGTTTTCATCGATATTGATCGAGGTGAATTCACCGAAAAATTTCGACTCGCCACGTAGTTGTCCACCATAAGCTTTACTGAGATGTTGCAGAAAAATAACGCCTGCATTATGACGATTGGAATCGTGTTGTGGGCCTGGATTTCCCAGACCCACAATCAGCTTTAATGGATGATCCGGCATTTTCATTTACCCGGACTCCTTGGCAGTGCCAACAGATTAAGAGTCGTCCCCGTCCCCGGAAGACTCTTCGCCACCGGAATCGCCACCCTCTCCTTCTGCAGGAGCTTCGCCTTCTACTGCTTCTTCACCTTCAGCTGCCGCGGCTTCATCTTCATCTTCCATGGTACCTCGTGGCTGCTGAACCCTAGCCACATTGAGGTCGCTTTCATCACCTTGGGAAAGGGCTACACTGCGCACACCTTCAGGGAAGGTGAGGTCAGAAAGGTGAACAGAATCGCCGAGTTTGGCATTTTCCATATCTACTTCGATGTACTCAGGCAAGTCTTTCGGCAAGCACACAATTTCGATCTCGTTGAGAGTGTGGAGAATAATGCCGCCATCGAGTTTGACACCCACGCACTTGTCTTCATTAATAAAGTGGATCGGGACTTTTACTTGGATTTCTTGCTTCATATCCACGCGCTGAAAATCGGCATGAAGGATAAACGGCTTTGCTGGATGACGCTGCAGTGCCTTGATTACAGCTGGTTCCTTCTTGCTGTCGATATTAAGAGTAATAATATGAGAAAAGAACGCCTCATTCTCTGTTACCTTAGCCATATCTTTACGGGCAATAGTTAATGAAACTGCCTCTTTTTTCCCGCCATATAAAATGGCGGGAATTGATTCGTTCAGACGACGTAGGCGGCGGCTCGCACCTTTCCCAAAGTCTGTTCTGACCGAACAATTCAGTTCAAATTCTTCGGTTGACATGATTGTCTCCTAATAAGCAGCTCTGTGAGTTGCTTTATTTCCAAGAAGTTTGCGACCAGCTTCATGAAAGGTTTATAAAAAAGAACAGCAGTTCTTTTGAAACCGCTGTTCGGTTTATCCGGTGCTATCTGGCAAATATTACACCGCTAGGTGTTATCAAACATTGCGCTAATGGATTCTTCGTTACTTACTCGTCGAATCGATTCGGCTAGTAATTTAGCCATCGATAGCTGACGAATATACGAGCATGCTTTCGCAGCATCGTTTAAAGGAATCGTGTCTGTTACTACTAACGAATCCAGACTTGAGCCTTCGATATTCTGCAACGCTGGGCCAGAAAGTATCGGATGGGTGCAGTAGGCCACAACTTTGTTGGCGCCGTGTTCTTTCAGCGCATCCGCTGCTTTACACAGCGTGCCGGCAGTATCTACCATGTCGTCTACTATCAAACAGCAACGATCATTAACATCACCGATGATGTGCATGATCTGCGCTTCGTTAGCGGTTGGGCGACGCTTATCGATAATCGCCAGATCAACATTAAGTTGCTTGGCGACTGCTCTTGCCCGAACCACGCCGCCAACGTCTGGCGATACTACAGTCAAATGCTCATAACGCTGACGCTCTATGTCGTCAGTTAGTACTGGTGAACCGTAAACGTTGTCCACCGGAATACTGAAAAACCCCTGGATCTGTTCAGCATGTAAATCAACCGTCAGTACGCGATTAACGCCTACGGCACCAATCATGTCGGCAACAACTTTGGCGCTGATGGCAACTCGGGCCGAGCGTACACGGCGATCCTGTCGGGCGTATCCGAAATAAGGAATCACGGCAGTGATTCGGTTCGCCGAAGCGCGGTGCAGAGCATCTGCCATTAACAGCAATTCCATAATGCTTTCGTTAGTTGGTGCGCAAGTTGGTTGAATAATGAAAACGTCTTTACCTCGGACGTTTTCATTTAATTCAACGGATACTTCGCCGTCGCTAAACTTACTAATACTGGCATGACCTAAGGGAACACCAATATTTTTGGCAATAGCATCCGCTAACGCCGGATTAGCATTGCCAGTAAAGACCATTAAATTTGTTGCCACTCTTAATTCCTTGGACTTTAACTACTTTATCGCGCGTTTGGTCTATCAAAAATGGCTGGGGTGGCTGGATTCGAACCAACGAATGCAAGGATCAAAACCTTGTGCCTTACCACTTGGCGACACCCCAAAAAAATCACTCGATTCCTGTCAGCCTAATGCGAATTAATACCTTTAGCGACGAATCCTTTCAATCCTGATGGGCAATTCGCAAATACTTCTCGGGCAGGGGCTTCACTCTCATATTTGGCAAAGACTGCAGATCCAGTTCCAGTCATTCTAGCTTCACCGAATTGGCTGAGCCAATTCAGGGCTTGATCTACTTCGGGGTACAAATTTCGTGTCATTTTTTCGCAGTCATTTCTAGCCCTGCCCGCCAGAAAGTCGGCCATTTTGATGGCTGGAGAGTTCCGTGTCAAATTTTCCTGAGAAAATATTCGAGCCGTGGAAACCGGGCAATCCGGGGTGATTACTAAGTACCAATAGGGGTCGATTTCTATTGGCTCCAGGCGCTCCCCCACGCCTTCAGCCCAGGCGGATTTACCCTGAATAAATACTGGCACATCGGCCCCCAGTTGGAGACCTAATTTAGCAAGTTCGATGTCGGAAAGACCGCATTGCCATAGTTGGTTGAGTCCTCGGAGAGTTATTGCTGCGTTGCTGCTGCCGCCCCCTAATCCGGCGCCAGTGGGAATTCGTTTAGTAATGCTGATGCTGGCGCCTAAATTGGGCTTTCCGCTTGCTTTTCTGAGAAGTTGGGCGGCTTTGAGAATCAGGTTGTCGTCCATGGGAATGGACTTAATCGGAGACTCAGCCGTGAAATGGAGAGAAAGTAGTTCTGAATCTTCAGGATTAATCTCTAGCACATCCCCATAATCCAATAGTTGAAATAAGGATTGCAGTTCATGATAACCGTCGTCTCTTCGCCCTAAGATATGGAGAAAGAGATTGAGTTTAGCAGGGGAAAGTAAGGTTAGGGTTTGGCCGCTCATTAATTAGTGACTAATTGACTTTGGGATTTAAAATCCAATTCAATCCCACGAAGCGCAATCGAATATCGTTCTGTGGACGGGTTACTTCAACACGACGAGGAAGTGTTAGTTCACCGTATTGGCGTGGATCAATATAGCTGATTGTCCATCCATCCTGAATCATTAAAGATAACTGATTAAGTTCGTTGAATGTCATATCTGCATTTGAATCGGGAGCTGGCAGGCCGCGGATCCAATATTCTAGGTAAGAAACCGGCAATTCGTAACCGAGTTGTTGCAAGATTAAATCTTCCGGCGTGTTTGCTCGAAATAGTTCGCCGTCATGTTCCATGGTGACAGAGCCGGTTCTGCTAATGATTCGGGTGTTACCGGCGTTAAAAGTTCCCCATAAACGAATGTTGTAATTCTCATCTAACTGCTGCCATTGAATTCGCGGAGTATGATTTTCATCGTTGTATCTGACATTGACCCGTCCTCTTAATTGCCAGGCGCCAAGTTCTGCCAGTAGTTCTCTTTGTTGTTCCCACACAACATTTTCCACGGCCCGCGGAGCCACATTGGTGCATGCATATAGAAATCCCAGCAAACCAATGGCGATGACTAGGTTTTTAATATGCTTTACAGACATCCTTATAAAAGGAAGAAAAAATGAGATCATTCGTAAGGACGGAATCTTTCTATAACTTCTTTGATCAGTACACTATCTGGGCGTTCTTGCAAGGCGTCTTCCCAAACTTGAATTGCTTCGTCCCTGCGATCCATCATCCAGAGAACCTCACCTACATGGGAGGCCACTTCATCATCTGGAAAAACAGCGAAAGCGCGGCGTAAATTCTTTAGCGCTTCTTCATAACGTCCCATTTTGTATTGAGCCCAACCGAGGGTATCTATGATAGCGGGATCGTCAGGGGAGATGGTGATGGCCCGCTCCGCAAGTTCCAATGCTTCTTCATAGCGGGTGGTTTGGTCGGCAAGCATATAACCGAGGTGATTCAATGCGCGGGAATCGTCAGGTTGCATGCGGATTATCTGTCGAAGATCTTCTTCTGATCCAGCCTGGTCGCCCTGAGAGTCATAATAAAGAACTCTAGCAAACAGCAGTTCCGATTCATTGGGAAAGCGATTGAGTGCCGTATCTAATAAACCTTTTGCTTCTGTAATGTAATTCGCCTGAATTAATAAACTCGATTCGATAGTGGTGAATAGAATTTCCAAACGCCGCTGACCGCTAGATTGTCTAACTAACCAGGCATGAGCATCTTCTAAGTCACCTAATGCGATCGAATGACGTGTTGCCTGTTGTTGTGCCGCGAGAAAGTTATTGGTTCCAATTCTTACTTCACGATAATGTTCGATGGATTTCCCCAAATCTTCTCGTTGCTCATAGAGGTAACCAAGATAGTACTGTGATTCATCGAAGCGCTGATCCACGGCAATTAATTTCTCGAGATTATCAATCGCGGAATCGAAGTTTTCCAATTCAATATCGAGTAGCGTAATGGAATAAAGCGTTTCCCAATCTTCTGGGTCTTGTTCGACGATGATTGCAAATTGTTCCTGGGCCTCTTCAAAACGATCATCTTGAATTAAAAGACGGGCGTAGCTAAGACGGAGAGATTTATCATCTGCAAATTCCTGAACCCCATTGCGCATCACTCGAATTGCGCCATCGGTGTCATTCATGTTTTGCAGAATCTGACCATGGAGTAACACCATGTTGGTTGTTAATTCGATGTTTTGCAGCACTAATTGCATTTCATATAGCGCCTCGTTGAATTGACGGTTCTGCGCTAACAGTTGGACAAGGGCCAGATGAATAGTTTCCTGATCTGAAAATTCACGAGTCAATTGTCTGAGATTTTCGATTAGGGTTTGTCGATCTCTTGGTTCGAGTCGGCCAGTGCGAGCAGCTAATGCAGTGAAATCCATTTCTCCACCCAGGTCTATCACACGAGCCATGTGGGACAGCGCCTGGCTATAGTTACCGTTTTCCAGAAATTGAAAGGCGAGTGATAAATGAGGTTGAGGATTGTCAGGCTCGATCTCTGCCCAGAGTAGTCCCAGTTGCATCAGCGCGTTGATGTCGGTGTTAGCAGAGGCGAACTGAACCGCTCGCATGATGATGCCGAGATCGCGGGTTTCCATCGCGAGATCCAGGTAATTGTCACCGGCCTCTTCCAGGTCTCCCCGCTGCGCACCCAATTCACTAATAATGGTTTGATACAGTTGCTCTTCGGTGAAGGAACCGTATTCGATCTCTTCTTCTACTTCTGCAACTGCCACTTCGGTCTCATCCACTAATGGAGGCGGTGGTGGGGGCACAGTGGTGCAGGCTGCCAGGCCGCAGAAAAAGATGAAAAGTAAGTATTGTCTAAGTGTTAGTTTCACGGTGCATGTCCAGATGTGCCCGCATTGTAGCAGTTTGTCAGGATTTCTGAGAATTCCTGCCCATGGCGTTCTTGCTTCCTTTTATACGCTCTCTTTCGGTTTTTGAATCACCTTAAGTCTAGGTTGTGAACTGGTAACATATCATTCGAGCTGGATCTATAAGTTGTACGAAAAATCCAGCAGAATCAGTTACTAATATCTCTTCCGGCCGATAAAGAATCTATCTGATACCGAATCGCAGCTGCGATGAATTATAGGGTAGCATCTAGTAAAATATCGGGCTTTTTACTCGACGACTCACCGAGATTCCAATGGCACTTGTACTGGTGGGAATAAACCACACTACAGCGAATATCGCCTTGCGCGAGAAGGTCGCCTTTCCGCCAGAAATCCTCGGCGAAGCGCTGAAACAACTGCGGGGACTGGCTGGCATCGAAGAGGCGGTAGTTGTCTCAACCTGCAATCGCACCGAAGTGTATATGAACTGCGAATCTGGTGAGCAGGAAGACAATGGCGGATCTAAGGTTGAACAGAATCGATTTCTGATTGAGCGGCAGCAATCCATCGTTGCATGGTTAGCTGGCTATCATGAGATAGATGCTAGTGAGCTAGCTACAAGCACTTATTTTTTTGGAGACAAAGATGTAGTGCGGCATCTCATGAAAGTTTCCTGTGGATTAGATTCAATGGTATTAGGTGAGCCACAGATTCTGGGGCAAATAAAATCTGCTTTCGCCATGTCCCGGGATCTTGATGTAGTAGGTGCATCATTAGGTCGTGCCTTTCAAGGCGCATTCACCATTGCTAAAGAAGTGAGAACTGATACGGCCATCGGTGAAAATCCAGTATCTGTTGCCTATGCTGCGGTTACATTGGCAGAAAGAATTTTTTCGAACCTGTCCAGTTTGTCGGTCTTGCTTATTGGTGCGGGTCGTACGGTCGAGCTAGTAGCAAAACATTTAGTAGACAAAGGAGTCTCTTCAATCGTGGTAGCTAATCGGACGCTGGACAATGCATTAGAGATTGCAGGAAAGTTTAATGCCCAAGGAGTTTTGCTATCGGATATCCCCGAACAATTGATCGCCGCAGACATAGTTGTTTCATCCACTAACAGTCAATTGCCACTATTAGGTAAGGGTGCGGTGGAGCGCGCACTGAAAGAACGTAAGCATAAGCCCATGTTGTTAATCGACCTGGCAGTTCCAAGAGACGTTGAAGAAGAAGTAGGCGAGGTTGCGGGATGCCTATTTATACAGCGTCGACGATATTAGTGAAGTTATTGAAGACAATGTTAATAGTAGGGCTGAAGCCGCTGCTCAGGCCGAATCCATAATCGAGCGTGGTGTAGAAGAGTATTTAAAGCAAGTTCGGTCCCTTAACGCTGTTGCAACTCTGCGAGCTTTTCGTGATAAGGCAGATTCGATTCGTGATCACGAATTACAACGAGCATTAAAGGCATTGGAAAAAGGTGATGATGCAAATGTGGTGCTTGAATCATTGGCCCGCGGAATAACTAATAAGTTAACCCATACCCCTAGCGTACAAATGAAGAAAGCTAGTTCTGAAGGAAGAGATGAGCTTTTGAAATTAGCTCAGGAATTATTTGATTTAGGAGAAGACGGTCAGAATTAAAGGATCGTTTAGTAGCATCAATGAAAGAATCAATTCGACTCAAATTGGAAAACTTACAAGATCGCTTCGATGAACTCGAGGCGTTGCTAAGTGATGCCGAAATTATTGCAGATCAAAATCTCTTTCGCGAGTTTTCAAAGGAGTACAGTGAGATCGAAGATGTGGTTAAGAGTTTTAATCGTTTCAATGAAGTTTCGATCAACTTGAATGAGGCGAAGGAAATGCAAAAAGACTCTGATCCTGAAATTCGTGTCATGGCTGAAGAGGAAATTGTCAGCGGCTCAGAAGAACTGGAAACTTTGGAATTGGACCTGCAGAAACTTCTATTGCCTAAAGATTCTAAAGATAGCTGCAACGTATTCCTCGAAATTCGTGCGGGAACCGGTGGAGATGAGGCGGCAATATTTTCTGGCGACCTGTACCGCATGTATAGCCGCTACTCAGAAGAACAGAAATGGAAAACGGAATTGATTACGGAGCGCCCTGGTGAACATGGTGGTTATAAAGAAGTTGTTGTTCGCATCGACGGTAAGAATGTTTATGAAAAACTGAAATTCGAATCCGGTGCTCATCGCGTTCAGCGTGTACCAGAAACTGAAACCCAGGGGCGTATACATACTTCCGCATGTACCGTTGCCATCATGCCGGAAATTGATGAAGTGGAAGAGATCGACATCGATAAGAATGATTTGCGTATTGATACTTTCCGGGCCAGCGGTGCTGGCGAGTCAGCATGTTAATAAAACCGACAGTGCGATTCGATTGACTCATATCCCGACTGGTATCGTGGTGGAATGTCAGGATGAACGTTCGCAGCATAAGAACAAAGCTAGAGCGATGTCTTTGTTACAGGCCAAGCTATTGGATCAAGCGCAGCAGGAAGCGAAAGACGAAGAGTCTGATACTCGACGCAAACTAGTTGGGAGCGGCGATCGTTCGGAAAAAATCCGTACTTATAATTATCCGCAAGGTCGAGTTACCGACCATCGAATTAATCTTACTCTCTACAATTTACCGGAAATCATAGCGGGAAATCTCGGTTCTATTATCCAGCCATTGATTAACGAGTATCAGGCAGATCTTCTTGCAGGCCTTGCAGAAGAAGGCTAAGAATAAATGTCAGTTACAGTGCAACAAGCACTTCATGCTGCGGACTCACTAAAGCCAGTAAGCGACAGCGCTCTGTTAGACACAGAGTTAATACTTAGCCATGTGCTCGATAAATCTCGAGAGTACTTAAGAGTCCATAGTGAAGAAAAAATTTCTGAAAACGCTCATTCAGAATTCAAAACACTTTTAGATCGTCGACGTCAGGGAGAACCTGTCGCATACATAATTGGCAAGAAGGCATTCTGGGATTTCGAGTTAAGCGTTAATGAATCAGTGCTGATTCCTCGTCCGGAAACTGAGGTTTTAGTAGAGCTCTGTCTAACAAAACTAAAGAATGATAGTGGTTCGATACGGATTGCCGATTTAGGGACAGGCAGTGGTGCTATTGCCATTGCGTTAGCATTAGCAAACTCGGATTGGCAAGTACACGCCACCGATATCAGCGAAGATGCGCTCGAAGTTGCTCGCGATAACGCCCAATCACTTGATGCAAATAATATTGTGTTTCATCAGGGATCATGGTGTGATTGCCTACCTCCGGAAAAGTTCGATTTAATACTGGCAAATCCGCCCTATGTTGCATTTGGTGATAAACATCTACAAGAGGGAGACCTGCCTTTTGAGCCTTCGGTCGCGTTAGTGGCAGAAGAGTCAGGTTTTGGTGCACTGAATTCAATTATGAATGTAACAAGTAAGCACTTAAAGAAAGATTCCTGGCTCCTTATGGAACACGGATACAATCAGCAAGCTCAACTTATTAAAAACCTAAATGAGCTTGGTTATGAAAAAGTAGCCGGACATAAAGACTTTGCTGGGATCGATCGTATCGTCGAAGCCAAATGGCCGAAAGGTCTGTAAACTAAAAATATGAAAGATGAACAACTACTTCGATTTAGTCGACAGATAATGCTTCCAGAAATGGATGTGGCGGGTCAGCAGAAACTAGTCGATGCAACTGTGCTTGTAGTTGGAATGGGCGGTTTAGGCTGTCCTGCCGCCATGTATCTTTCTGCAGCTGGAATAGGTCATTTAATCATTGCCGACGATGATTTAGTTGAGCTTACTAACTTGCAGCGACAAATTGCTCATAGCCAATCGAACCTAGGTGAACAGAAAGTTAGCTCTGCTGAGCAAACTCTGGTTGGACTAAATTCCGAAGTAAAAATCACTTCGATTAATTCTCGACTTCAAGAAGGTTCTTTAGATGGTGCTGTTAAACAAGCCGATGTAGTGGTGGATGCTTGTGATAACTTTACTACTCGCTTCGCGATAAATCGCAGTTGTATTGCCTATTCCAAACCATTGGTTTCCGGCGCGGCGATTCGCATGGAAGGTCAGGTGGCAGTGTTTGATAGTACTAATCCTGAAAGTCCTTGCTATCAATGCCTATACCAGGAAGGCGATGATGACGATGCCAGCTGTGCTCATAATGGAGTCATGGCGCCACTTGTTGGAATAATTGGTTCAGTGCAGGCCATGGAAACGATCAAAGTAATTACCGGTATCGGAGATACTCTTGCTGGGAGATTATTGCTGCTCGATGCAACCACTATGCAATGGCGTGAAATGCGTCTGCCCCGTGACCCTGACTGTTCCGCTTGCAGCAATTAATAGTTTCTGCGCTCAGACATTCCTTTCAAATCGCCGCTCATCTCGCTATTATGCGTGCGCCCCATGCGATCATTGAAGTAAATAGTGTTAGATAGATGGGATAGATGGACAGCTCACTTGAAGAAAAACAAGAATTGTTGTCATTCGATAGTTTCGAGTTACAACAACCCTTACGGGAGGCGATTACTAAACTCGGATTTGAATACTGCACACCAATTCAAGCACAGAGTTTAGTGCATACACTTGCCGGTCATGATATTACTGGTCGAGCACAAACCGGCACAGGTAAAACTGCCGCCTTTCTTATTTCCATCATTAATGACCTGCTTTCTAATCCAGTCGAAGAAGAAAGATTCCTGGCAGAACCCCGTGCCTTAATTATTGCGCCTACTCGTGAGCTCGCGATTCAAATCGCGACCGATGCTGAGAATTTAACTGCTTGTTGTGATTTGCACACCGTAACTTTAGTTGGTGGGGAAGATTACGCCAAACAGAATGCGGCACTGGATAAACAGGCTGTAGATATTCTGGTTGCGACACCAGGACGCTTGTTAGATTTTGTCAGTAACGACAACCTCTATTTGGGATTGGTTGAATTATTGGTGTTAGATGAAGCCGATCGAATGCTAGACATGGGATTCATTCCGCAAGTGCGTCAAGTCGTTTCACGCACACCAAAAAGAAATTACCGTCAAACTTTATTGTTTAGTGCCACGTTTACGCCAGAAATAATTGAGTTGGCTGACCGTTGGGCAGTGGATCCTATCAAGGTTGAAGTAGAGCCGGAAAAAGTTGCTGCCGACGCTGTCGATCAAATCATTTATCTGGTTACCACTGCAGACAAATACAATTTGCTATACAACATTCTTGATGAGCCAGGCGCAGAAAAAGTCCTGGTGTTTAGTAATCGTCGCGACCAGGTGCGTAAGCTGGCAGATGATCTGTATCGTAACGGTATTAACTGTGGTGTGTTATCTGGAGAAATCCCCCAGAACAGACGCTTAAGAACTCTCGATGCATTTAAATCAGGAAAATTGCGGGTACTGGTTGCAACGGATGTTGCGGGAAGAGGATTGCATATTAAAGACGTGAGTCATGTCGTGAATTACACCCTACCGGAAGAGCCTGAAGATTATGTGCATCGAATTGGGCGCACGGGAAGAGCAGGGGCAGTTGGTACTTCTATCAGTTTTGCCTGCGAAGAAGATTCGTTTTTACTTCCGGCTATAGAAGAGAAGTTAGGCAATAAATTAGAGTGTTCCCATCCCCTGGAGCACCTATTAACAGAGGCGCCGGCCTTTGTCAGAGAATCAAGATTTC
>JBJLER010000091.1:0-20851 GCA_045565735.1 Pseudohongiellaceae bacterium | reverse complement strand
CCGATATAGCGAGATCTGATGCGACAGCGATCTTGCTCATGGAAGTTGTAAGCCTCAAACCGATAAATGAGACCACCCCATCCTTGGATTTCAAGGAAAGCGATCACAAAGTCATCCGTGTCGAAGTCTTCAATTTTGTCGATGTCATAAAGGACTTGGCCACCCTCAAAACTGCCGCTGACATTAATGCCATAGTTAATGCTGCGACTCGCCATGTCGTGACGAATTCCATAGCGGTAGCTTCCGCGGCCTTGTCTTTGTAGCCGACGATTTATGCCGAGGAATGGGTCGCGCACATCGCCTTCCTCTAACTCTACCCTGGAAGTGAGCAGTATTTGTGGAAGATTAAAACTAGCTAGGCGCAAGCTGGCATCTATACTACCGCCGTAACGCTCACCATCTCCGATATTGCCATTAGCAGATAAGATTGTTGTATCCGTAGATACATCAATTTTTTCAATAACATCTTCTAGGTCGTGATAGAACAAATTGGTGTTTAATACGCCATTGTCATCATTGAATCGGTACTCAAGATTCAGATCATAGCGCCAGGATTGTTCCTGCCTGATATCCGGGTTCCCGGCAATTGCATTCTGATCGTCATCAGAGTCATTAGTGTTTGCGGTAAAATCATTAAAACTTAATTGAGCTACGTCTTTTTCTATAGTGGCTCTAAATTGCAATGAAGGGGTGATATCAAACCGGTAATCCACTTTCGGTCTAACAAAATTAAAGCTTCTTTTTTTTCTCACGTCGCCAGTTTGCTTAATCGTGGATTCTTCGAAAATCAAAGTGCTTTCTAGTGACATGCGCACACTCATATCCCAGTTATGTACAGCAAAAGCTTCGTAACGAATCTCTTCCACAGTCGCATTAGAGTTTGTTATAGGAGTAAGTCCACCAAATGCATCTGATATTGGTCCAGTCGCTGTTTCTAAGCCGAGCTTTAAGGTTGAGTCCAGTGTTGTTTGCGCGCGCTCTAGACCAAACTCTAAATCTTGTGCCGGGTTCAGACTCATTGCGTAAGAAGACCTCAGAATTTGCTCTTCATAACGGTTAAAGGTTTCCAAAAAAAGATCTTTGGTATTGCTTCGATCAATATCAAATCTTTGTCGCAAACGATCATCTTTTTCTAGATTAACGATGAAGAGGTTCTTCCAACGATTACCATTGGTGAATGTATGTTCATAGTCACTACCGATTTCCCAGAAGTCAGAGTCGTTTTCGATTTTGTCATTTTCAAATTCAGTCGTTACTGGATTTGCCATGAGATTCGTAATAGCTCTTCTTTCATCACCAGGCGTATCGTTCTGTTGATACTGCGCATTAAAATGAACGATGTCATTTGTAGTAAATTGATAACCAAGATTGGTGCTAAAGATTGCAGGTTGCTGATCGGTTATTTGTTTGCGCACAACTGTGTCATTGGCTGTGCCGTCTGCCCGTGTGCTGGTTTCAAATCCTTTACGGTATTCATAGCGGGGTTCCGATTCAGCACTGATTAAGTAATCCAGGTTACCTTGTTGGCCACTGGCAGAAAACTTAGCGCCCGGTTGAATCTCGCCGTCGTGATAATGATCTGCATTAACTTCATAAGCGAAAGACGAACGAGATTCGGCTTCCAGTAAGACGATATTTATAACCTGGGTGCCTCCGCGAATGTCTAAATCTCCTGAAGTGCCGCGAATAATTTCGATTCTTTCAACCTGATTTGCCGGAATACGAGATAGTTGGGAGTTGCCTTCATTCTCTTTGCCAGTAATCCTGCGCCCATTAATAAGGACCTGATCTCCGCCTAACCCTAATCCTCTGCGATCTGATCCTCCTGAGCTGCCAGGACCGCCACTATTATTAAAGTTGCCACCACGAGCGATGTTGATGCCCGGGATACGATCCAGCATATCGCTCACTGAGAATGGCTCGTACTGACTAAAGTAGGTTGCAGCATAGGTAATAGTGGAATCATCACTCCCAACCGAAGGCTCTTGCGCATGCAAGGAAAAAGAAGTCATCGCCAAGGCAAGTGTGATACTCGAGGCGAGGGAATGGTTTGGTTTCCTATCAAGAAACATTTAATACTCCATTTTCACTAATGCTTTTCTTGGGTCACCCTGCAAAACGGGCGCAAGTATGAATATAAGAACCGCCCATGTATGCACAAATTCTTCAATAATTGTGATTTTTTTGTAATGGCATAGCGTATATGTGCGACAAGAGGCTGGCTAGACTCTTTTTTGCGCTGAATTGATGAATTAAGGATAATAGTGATCCTCTAAAACAACTGGCAAATCAAAGAATTCTGATTTCCAGTGCCCATATCAATAAAACGAGAGAATCATTCAGAGGCATTCTATGCAACGTGAATCCATGGAAGTTGATGTGGCCATCGTTGGTGCGGGTCCGGCTGGGCTGGCAACCGCGTGCCGACTTCTGCAAATGGCGAAAGCCTCTAAAAAAGAGATTTCAGTGTGTGTATTAGAGAAAGGATCTGAGGTAGGTGCCCATATTCTTTCGGGGGCAGTATTCGAACCTTCAGCACTCGATGAGTTGTTTCCGGATTGGAAGGAAAAAGGAGCGCCACTAAATACCCAAGTGACAGGAGATGACATTTATTTCCTGCCGAACGAAAAGTCCTCCTTCAAATTTCCAGGAATAATTGTGCCAAGAGCAATGCACAACCATGGAAACTATATTATTTCATTGGGAAATCTTTGTCGTTGGTTAGCTGAGCAGGCAATCGAATTAGGCGCGGAAGTTTTTCCTGGATTTGCTGCGGCCCAAGTCCTCTATAATGAAGATGGCAGTGTGAAAGGCGTTGCTACTGGCGATATGGGTATTGATGCCAATGGTGAGCAAAAGGCTTCTTTTGAGCCGGGCTTTGAATTTCATGCCAAATACACGATTCTGGCCGAAGGTTGTCGCGGTCATCTTGGTAAAGAAATTATTAGTAAATTTGGATTAGATAAAGATAGCGATCCTCAACATTACGGTATCGGCATAAAAGAAGTTTGGGAAATTCCTGAAGATCAACACAAAGAAGGATTGGTTGTCCATTCCGCAGGTTATCCAATGCGTGGAGCAAGTTATGCGGCAACCAGCGGGGGATTCCTTTATCATTTAGAGGGCAATCAAGTAGCATTAGGATTAATTGTCGATCTTTCTTACAGCAATCCACATATCAGCCCTTACGACGAATTTCAAAAATTTAAGCATCATCCGCTGATTAAAAAATGTCTCATTGGCGGCAAGCGCATCAGTTATGGCGCGCGCGCAATAATAAAAGGTGGACTTACCTCATTACCCAAAATGACGTTTCCAGGCGGATTGCTAATTGGTTGTGATGCGGGAACATTAAACGCTGCGAAGATTAAAGGTAGTCATACCGCAATGCGCTCAGGAATGGTCGCGGCGGAATCGCTGTTTGATGCCCTAAGTAAAGAAGATCAACAGGCACAATTGACTGACTATACTGAAAGATTCAGAAAGTCGGAACTGTATGCAGAATTGCATGCAACACGAAACTTTTCCGCAGGTTTTCATAAATTTGGTTTCTGGCTGGGCAGTGCTCTAGCGTTTCTTGAGCAAAATATTTTTTTTGGCAAGTTTCCTTTTACCTTTCACGATAAATCGAAAGATCATTGTCAGTTAAAACCTGCAGCTGAATCACCAACGATCGACTACCTAAAACCAGACGGGGAAATCAGTTTCGATAAATTATCATCGGTATTTTTATCTAATACTAATCACGCAGAAGATCAACCTTGTCACTTACAGCTTAAAGATGCTTCCGTTCCTATTGGCGTGAATCTGCCAATGTATGACGAGCCAGCGCAACGCTACTGTCCAGCAGGTGTTTATGAAGTGGTTGAAGACTCTTCTGGCCAGAAGAAATTTCAGATCAATGCGCAGAACTGTGTTCATTGTAAGACTTGTGATATCAAGGATCCCTCACAGAACATTCATTGGGTAGTACCAGAAGGCGGCGGCGGACCAAACTACCCAGCTATGTAGGAGAGACGCTGGCGCTAAATGTAATGCAGTGACTGCTAGCTTCCCTGGCTGCATCAGGAAAAGCCGGAAATTCGCTCAAGTATTAGTTATGCGCTCAGCTATTTCTGGGTATCTCCTCCTCGCAAGAAACCATTTCGCTCACTGCTCAATTCCGGCTGATGCCCCTTCGAGATGATCCAGAATGTGCTCAGGGGCTGCATGTCTAAAAAGACTACAGAATTTAATTAAGCTGGGAATACTCCCAATAACGGGTGCCTTTAACGGTTGCCTGCAGTGCTAATCCACTTTGAGTAAGCTGGTAGACAGTAACGTTGTCTGCTATTGCCTCACCACCGACTGCAGCACCTAAATCACCCACTTTTACCGCGGCATCTGCCTGACCGCCAACGCTAATGCCTACATCGAGAAATCTGTCCAAAGCATCATTGTCGTGAAAGATGAAAACTACGCGGAAATCTTTGACTCCTGCACCGATTCCGACACCAACTTCCCCCATGCGCATATAGGTATCGCGACTATTCTCATTATCATAGACAACACCAATGCCTCCACCGAAACTCGCTAGAATCAGATTAACATTAGCATTTGAAAAAACCGCATAACCTGTGGCACTGCCAATCTGAACTCGAGTGTCCGGCTTGATTGAATATAGGTTGGTTAATACTTCGTTACGCATTTCCTGAATGGCCTGTCGCCGTTCCTCGGGAGTACCGCGGCTCATGCCTGTGGCAGTGCAAGCGGAAAGAACTGCTATTAAAATTAAAAAAAGAAATGATCTAGCAGAAAGTCGCATGGTTGGTCCTGATGATATTCAATTCGATAAACTAGCTAGTTTATCGGCAAGTTTTCTAACTCCTTCTATTTACAGAAAATTCCACCATGGCTTCCATTGCATATCGGAATTGAGATTGGGGTAAGCTAGCAAGACATTTTTGAGCCGCTTGAGCATGAGTATTTGCCTGATTTTTAGTGTACTCCAGTCCTCCGTTATTGCGTACGATCTTGATCACATCTTGCAACATTTGTTCCGGTAGTTCTTCGCTTTTTAATGCTTCGCGGATTAAATCTTTTTCTGGATCAGTGCCATTCTCCATGGCATGGATAAGAGGAAGAGTGGGCTTGCCTTCTGCTAAATCGTCGCCAATGTTCTTCCCGAGATCCGCTGCGTCTCCTGAATAGTCTAATACATCATCAACCAATTGAAATGCAGTGCCGATGCGCACGCCAAATTCTGTTAACGCCGCTTCAATATCTGGCTCTACATTTCCAAGTAATGCGCCACATTGAGCAGCCGCCTGAAACAAAATTGCAGTCTTGCTCTCGATAACCTGCATGTAACTGGCTTCGGAGGATTCCGGATTATTCTTGGCTATTAACTGCAGCACTTCACCTTCAGCAATTTTGTTGGTTGTGTTTGCAATAATTTCCATGATGCGCATATTTCCGATTTGAACCAAAATTTGAAACGCACGGGAATAAATGAAATCCCCAACCAGTACACTGGAGGGATTGTTCCATTCTGCATTAACCGTTGGTCTGCCACGTCGTAGCGTAGACATATCGACCACATCATCGTGTAAAAGAGTCGCAGTGTGAATGAGTTCGATGACGGCTGCCATCGGAATATGTTGTTGAGATTCAATTCCACAGGATCGAGCAGCCAATAAGGTTAGTACCGGACGCATGCGCTTGCCTCCGGCCTCAACTATGTAGTGGCCTATACTTTCGACGAGGGTAACTTCCGAATACAGCTGCTCTACGATAAAATCATTTACAGCAAGGAAGTCTGATTCGACGACAGCGCGGATATCTTGGTACATCTTAGAAGTAGACCGAAATAATCAAGAAAGAAGGCTGTTTTTATCACTATCGAGCCCATCATTAGTGTGTGCATGCTAGGGAGCAGCATTAAGGCTGTCAAGTCGAGGGAAACCCACGAAATTCGAAAGATGCGGAGCATTCCTCAGGGTTGTAATCTAGAGCTTTTCTGGCAGAAATTGGCTTGCTTCAGGACGGTCGATCCCTTAAAATTCCGCCCCTCGAAGGAATGGGTCTTTTATTCCCATTCCTTTAATTTTTTGGAGAAGGGTATGTACGCGGTAATTGAGAGCGGCGGCAAGCAGCACAGAGTAGAAGAAGGGGAAACTCTTCAGCTTGAGAAGTTGGATGCTACCGCTGGTGATAAAGTGATGTTCGATAAGATCTTACTCCTAGGTGAAGGTGATTCGGTAAAGATCGGAACTCCTTATTTGGAAGGTAGCCAGGTCGAGGCTGAGGTATTAAAACAAGGTCGAGGCGGCAAGATTAAGATCATCAAATTCAATCGCCGTAAGCACTACAAAAAGCAGCAGGGGCATCGTCAGTTGTTTACTGAAGTGAAGATTACTGGCATTAAGGCTTAACCGGGGGCATTTATGGCACATAAAAAAGCAGGCGGTAGCACTAATAACGGTCGCGATTCCATATCTAAGCGCCTTGGTGTTAAGTTGTTCGGTGGTCAGCAAGTTAAGGCTGGAAATATCATTGTAAGACAACGTGGTACTAAGTTTCATCCAGGAGAGAACGTTGGCTGTGGTAAAGACCACACTCTCTATGCGAAAGCAGATGGTGTCATTAGATTTGGAGAAAAAGGCCCGCATAATCGAAAATTCGTTAGCGTCGAAACGGCCTAGTTCATTAAGAATTTGAAAAAAGCCTCGTCATTCGACGGGGCTTTTTTATTTGTAGCAGCATAAGTCAGAGTTTAACCATGAAATTCGTCGACGAAGCAGAAATAACAGTAGAAGCTGGAAAGGGCGGCAACGGGTGTTTGAGTTTTCGTCGTGAAAAATACATCGAAAAGGGTGGTCCTGACGGCGGTGACGGTGGCGATGGCGGCAGTGTGTTTATGCAAGCCGATGTAGCGCTGAATACGCTTGTAGATTTTCGCTATCAACCAAGATATTGCGCTCAAGCCGGTGAGGCCGGTCAGAGCAGAAATTGTACCGGGCGCACTGGTGCAGATTTACTAATTAAAGTGCCGGTTGGCACCAGCGTAATCGATATAAGTACTGAAGAATTGATTGTCGACTTAGATAATCTCGATGAGCCTTTTATGGTAGCTCGCGGCGGCCATCATGGTATGGGTAATACCCGTTTTAAATCCAGCACTAATCGAGCACCGCGCAAAATCACTAATGGCACGCTAGGCGAAAAACGAACACTGCAACTGCAGCTACGCCTGGTTGCAGACGTTGGGCTACTTGGATTTCCAAACGCGGGCAAATCAACATTGGTTCGCTCAGTTTCTGCCGCTAAACCTAAGGTGGCTGATTATCCCTTCACTACGCTCACACCGAATCTCGGTGTGGTTAGTCTAGGCATGGAACGTTCATTCACCCTAGCTGATATACCGGGGTTAATCGAAGGCGCATCGCAAGGAGCGGGTCTAGGTTTTCGGTTTTTGAAGCATCTATCCCGCACGCGCTTGCTCTTGCATCTGGTCGATGCCTTGCCTGTCGACAATAGTGATCCGCTAGAGAATGCGAAACAGATTGTACAAGAACTGGAAAAGTTCAGTCCCACTCTAGCGAAAAAAGAACGCATATTGGTTCTGAATAAAATCGACTTGTTACTAGAGCAAGAATTAGAGGAACTTGAAGCAAACCTTCAGAAGCAACTGAAATGGGAAGGTCCAATTTTCAAGATTGCCGCTATTAATAAACAGGGCTGTGATGAACTGTGCAATCACTTGATGAAATCGATCGAATTACATCGCGACAAAATGGTAAGAGATGACGGCTATAAGAAAGAACAACAACAGCTTGGAAAGGACATGGCTTTTGAAATTCGTCGAACAATCGAAAGCACTAAACCTAGCAAGGCAACTGACGATGATTATTGGGATGGGGCCTAGGATGATTAGGCAAGGTCATGCGTGAAAAACTAAAAATCGCTAAGCGCTGGGTTGTTAAAGTTGGCAGTTCCCTAGTTACCAATAATGGTCTGGGTCTGGACAAAGACGCTATCGCCCACTGGGCCGAACAACTGGTGGCTTTGCAACAGCAGGGTATCCAGTTCGTGCTGGTTTCATCCGGAGCAGTGGCGGAAGGTGTTTCTCGCCTTAATTTGAACGCACGGCCAAAAGAAATTCATCTTCAGCAAGCTGCCGCCGCGGTTGGACAGATGGGGCTAGTGCAAGCCTATGAAAGTTGCTTTATGCAGAAGAATGTTCACACGGCGCAGATACTTTTAAGTCACGAAGACCTTTCAGATCGTACCCGCTACTTAAATGCCCGCAGCACGCTTTCGACCTTGCTTGAGATGGGTGTGGTCCCTGTGGTTAATGAAAATGACACGGTAGCCACGGCAGAATTATGTTTTGGTGATAACGATACGCTAGCAGCATTAGTTGCAAATCTTATCAATGCCGATGTGATGATCGTACTCACAGATCAGGAAGGACTCTATAGTGCCGATCCGCGTCTCCAGAGTTCCGCGGAGTTTATTGAGTCGGCTTCTGCTAATGATGCCAAATTAATAGAGTATGCAGGAAAAGGAACAAGTCTTGGACGCGGTGGTATGTTCACTAAAATTTCCGCTGCGAAGTTAGCTGCTCGATCAGGAACCAGTACTCTAATTACAAACGGCAAAGAAAAGGATGTATTGCTTCGCGTTGCCAATGGTGAAAATTTGGGAACTTTGCTTGAGGCTGATAGCGAGCCATTGGCTGCCAGAAAGCAGTGGTTGGCAGGGCAATTAACTTTAAAGGGCTCGCTGGTTTTAGACGCCGGTGCAGTAAAAGTTCTAACAAAATCAGGAAAGAGTTTGCTCGCAGTGGGAATTAAGCAAGTGGAAGGCAAATTTTCCCGCGGCGACGTAGTGGCTTGTGTAGATGAGGCAGGATTGGAAATCGCGCGAGGGCTGGCGAACTACGACATGGGAGAAGTTCAAGCTCTAATGGGACAGAGCAGTGAAAAAATATCTGAACTCTTAGGTTATGCGGGCGAAGTGGAAATTATTCATCGGGATAATATGATATTGAGCTAGTATCTCTTACTTCCTACAAAATCATGTGCAAAAAAAAACCGGCCCAAGCCGATTTTTTGTTTTCTGGTCAATCTACTTCAATGTTTTAACTGCTGCATTCAGCCGGCTCTTATGCCGAGCTGCTTTATTCTTATGAATAATGCCCTTATCAGCCATGCTATCAATAACGGGTACAGCATTATTATAGGCTTCTGTTGCCGCTGCGTGATCACCGCTTTCGATAGCCGCGTCTACCTTCTTTATAGACGTACGCACCATTGATCGGAAAGAGGCATTATGGCGACGTCGAGTTTCGCCTTGCCTTGCACGCTTATGAGCTTGTGGAGAATTTGCCAAACCCAACTCCTATATGTTCTAAAACAGTATTCTAAATCGTAATCTGGAAAGGGGCCTAAATTTCGCGTTGCCACCTGTCAAAGGTGCGACACTATGCCGTTTTCACTAGGTGATGTCAATAGAATGGAATGCTCGTTGACTCCTGCTTTTATCGCGTCGAATACTTAACTAATTCAACTGCTTATCCGATAGCTCATGTAGAGTGAATCGTGCTTTTGGGGCCGTATCCCATTTGTCCCGGAACTGCGATAATCCATCAAGTTTTGCAGTGAATGGTATGTCTGATATTCAACCGGACTCGGAGCGAGTCGATACAAGTGCGTCCAGCACAACCGATCAGGAAAGCGGTCTTTTAAAAGCCAGTGGTATAACTGGATCTATGACCATGATTTCCCGAGTACTAGGACTAATTCGGGATATTGTCATCGCTCGGGTGTTTGGTACGTCCGATGCAACTGACGCATTTTTTCTTGCCAATAAGATTCCTAATTTCATGCGCCGTCTGTTTGCAGAAGGAGCATTTAATCAGGCCTTTGTACCAATACTATCCGAATACCGCACACAAAAATCACATACAGATGTCCAGGGATTGGTAAATGCGGCGAGTGGAAGTCTGGGTGGATTTCTGTTCCTGGTTACAGTTGTTGTGATTATCGCAGCGCCACTGTTAGCAGTTCCTATTGCCTACGGATTTACTGACGAGCCGGAGAAATTTGCTCTGTTTGTCGAAATGTTGCGGATAACTTTTCCTTATTTATTGTTAATCTCCATGACTGCCTTGTGTAGCGCGATCTTAAACTCATATGGAAAGTTCGCTATTCCCGCAATTACTCCAGCGTTACTTAATGTTTCTCTTATTGGTTGCTCATTCTTGCTTGTACCTTATATGCGTGAGCCGGAATTAGCCCTTGCCTGGGCAATATTAATCGCTGGATTTGCTCAGTTGTTTTTTCAATTGCCGTTTCTGCAACGTATTAATCTATTACCAAAGCCGAAAAGAAATAAGTCACACGAAGGTGTAGCAAGAATCAAAAATTTGATGTTGCCTGCACTGTTTGGTGTTTCTGTAACTCAAATTAACTTAATGCTGGATGTGTTTATCGCATCCTTATTAACTACTGGCAGTATTTCCTGGCTCTACTATTCTGATCGTTTAATGGAATTACCCCTTGGTACCTTCGGTATTGCTATCGCTATCGTTGTATTGCCAAGTTTATCTCGCAAGCATGCGGAAGCTTCGACTGCAGAATTTGCAGAGACTTTAGATTGGGCTTTTCGTTTAGTTTGTCTGATTGCGATACCTGCATCCTTGGCCTTGATGCTAATTGCTGAACCATTATTGATTACACTTTTTCAGAATGAAAACTTTCCTGCTTCCGATGTGATTGGTTCGGCAGGCTCATTGAGAGCCTATTCTCTCGGATTAATTGCTTTTATGGCTATTAAGATTTTTTCACCAGGCTTCTATGCTCGGCAAAACACTTCTACACCAGTGCGTATCGGTATTATTGCCATGACTTCAAACATGGTAATGAATATTATCTTTTATTTAAATGGTCTCGCTCATGTAGGCTTAGCATTGGCTACTAGTTTGGCAGCATTTCTTAATGCTGGATTGTTATGGCGGGGACTACGCAGTGATAAGGTTTTTTATTTCCAACCAGGCTGGACTATTTTTCTTTTTCGAATAGTTCTTGCAAACGTAGCAATGGTTCTATTTTTGCTCTACTTTGCTGGCGAGTGGCAAGAGTGGCTGGAATGGACTACCTCTGATCAAGTCTTGCGTCTCGCTATACTTGTAGTGGGTGGCATAGCGACTTATGGCATGGTTTTGTTCGTTTTTGGCTTGCGCTGGCGCCATATCTATCGCTAAGCTTTCTTTAAACTAGCAGCAAATGGCCGTCCTCATGAAACGCATCTATACAGCAGACAGTATCGCGATGGCATGGCATATACGCAATGTGTTACAGCAACACGATATTTACGCTGAAGTGAAAAATGACAGACTTGCTTCAATTGCCGGTGAAACTCCGATAACGGAAAGCATGCCGGAAGTTTGGGTTAAATCTCTCTATGTAAGACGAGCAGAGCAAATTATCAAAGAATTGATTCAATCTGATGAGCCCGGAGGCGAAGACTGGATTTGTACTTCATGTGGTGAAGACAATCTTGGAAGTTTTGGTATTTGTTGGAACTGCCAAAGTTTAGCTAACTAAGTTAATGAAAAAGCTCCTTAATATCTTTTTACTTTTGCTTCTAAGCCCTGCAGCGTTAGCGAATGATTGCGTAATTCTACTGCACGGGCTTGCCCGTATTTCTAATTCAATGTCTGAACTCGGAAGAAAGTTGGGCCAAAGTGGTTACGATGTTGTTAATATTAATTACCCTTCTATTCGCTATGAGATCGATGTATTAGCTGATGACGCAGTAGGTCGAGGCATTAGTCGATGCTTAATGCAAACACCTAAACGAATTCATTTCGTCACCCATTCTCTAGGTGGCATCTTGGTTCGTTACTATTTGCAAGACAATGAATTGGAGTTGTTGGGGAGAGTGGTAATGCTTGGGCCGCCTAATAAAGGTAGCGAGATGGTCGATGGATTATCACCAGTGCCGGGGTTTGGATTATTAGGCCCAGCTGGCCGCGTTTTAGGGACAGAAGAAGAAAGTGTTATAAATGAACTAGGGCCGGTCGAGTTTGAGTTGGGCGTAATTGCAGGCAGTACAAGTATAAACCCCATTGGTTTTTTGTTTATCGAAGGTCCTCATGACAGCATTGTGAGCGTGGAAAGTACTAAGGTGGAAGGCATGGATGCACATATTGTTTTGCCCGTTACGCATTCCTTTATGATGCGCAATAATGAGGTGATCGATCACACCATACATTTCCTGGAAACTGGTCAGTTTATTCCGTAATAATGGACGAGGATGAGGATCGAATAAGTTTGTTAATGGGACTTGCGGCTGGCGGCGGTGTGATTGTTCTTTTTACAAAGGCTTATGCCCGAGACATAAATTTTCCTGTTGAAGTATTCACCCTTACAGTTTCTCCTGGTGATAAATATTCAGGTACTTGAATTTCCAGCCCCGTAGACAATGTGGCAGTTTTACTCCTGTTGGTTGCAGACGAACCTGTAATAGCAGGCGGTGTATCTGTAATAATCAAATTAACCGATTGCGGTAGTTCTATTCCAACCAGGTCGCCATCCATAATGAGCGCGATAATGTCTTCTTGTTGTGTCACGAGATAAGGAATTTGCCCTTCCAGTTGATCTGCGTTCATGCCGTACTGACTGTAGTCCTCCATGTTCATGAAGTAATAGATATCGCCATCGAGATAGGAATACTGAACCGGCATACGCATGCAGTCGGCTTCTTTTAATAGATCGTCGCCTTTAAATGAAGCATCAAGCTTCTGTTGAGTTTGCAAGTTATCAAATCGAACTTTATAAAGGGTAGCTGTACCTCTGGAAGAAGGGGATTTTGCTTCTAGCTGTTTAATGATATGAGGTACGCCTTCCATATCAATAATCATCCCTTTTTTCAGCTCACTTGCCTTTGGCATCTAATGCTCCTGTCGTTATATCAGATTATTTTCAACTGGCGAAATGTATCTTATGGAGTAAACGGCCGCAATGTCAGAGAAAAACCAGCTACAGAATCGCAATCTTAGCGAAGAAGAGCTTTGAGTTAAGCACCTAAATATTCCATAATTCTCAGTACTGAAAATGTAGTAGCACTAAGAAATGGCGAAACGAGCAAAGGAAATAGACAATCTTCATATCATAGGATACGAAGAGTTGCCCACGCCTGGCGCGCTGAAAAACGATTACTCCTTAAAAGGCGATGCCCTTAAAACTGTTAAGCGAGGTCACAGGCAGGTCAAGTCGATATTGAATCGCGATGATTCGCGCTTAATTGTCGTGGTTGGCCCGTGCTCGATTCACAATCCAGAAGAAGCCATAAAGTATGCAAAATTGCTGAAGCCATTGGCAGACGAGTTGGCTGAAGACTTGCTAATTCTGATGCGCGTTTATTTTGAAAAGCCTCGAACCTCAGTTGGCTGGGAAGGGCTAATCTATGACCCCCATTTAGATGGTTCCCATCGCATC
This sequence comes from Pseudohongiellaceae bacterium, assembly GCA_045565735.1. Lineage (GTDB taxonomy): Bacteria > Pseudomonadota > Gammaproteobacteria > Pseudomonadales > Pseudohongiellaceae > UBA9145. The sequence goes on along the minus strand of JBJLER010000091.1, from coordinate 7,364 downwards.
GATCATGGTATTCGCATTGGCCGAAGGCTAATGTTAGATATTGCTGAAATTGGATTGCCAATTGCGATTGAAGCGTTGGATCTGATTTCTCCTCAATACTTGCAAGACTTGGTGAGTTGGACAGCTATTGGTGCAAGAACTACTGAATCTCCAACTCATCGAAAACTGGCTAGCGGAATTTCATCTGCCATAGGTTTTAAAAACAATGTGGATGGCGAATTAATGGTTGCGATTAATGCTATACGCTCCGCTTCCGCTAATCATAGCTTTATTTCGATAACAGAAGAGGGCAAAGTCGCAGTTTTTCGCACTGAAGGTAATCCTCACTGCCATGTAATACTCAGAGGTGGTAAATCACCAAATTTTGATCGCGAAAGTGTTAAGCACTGTGAGGAAGAATTAAATAAAGCTGGTCATGAAAGCAACATCATGATTGATTGCAGTCATGGTAATTCACAAAAGAATCATAAGAAACAAATAGAAGTGCTCAATGATGTTGCAAAGCAACTGCAGCAAGGAAACAAATCTATTATAGGGGTAATGATTGAAAGCAATCTGGAGGAAGGAAATCAACCTATACCAGATGATCTCGAAGAGATCCGTCCTGGTGTGTCTGTGACTGATGCTTGTATAAGCTGGGAAACTACTGAAAGCGTTTTACGTAATTTCGCCAAAGAGGTTAGCGTTGTACTAAAAGCAAGGTCCACTTGATGCAGATCAATGGGCTTCTTGCTTGCATCAAGTATCTTCTGCTTGCCTAAAAAATTTGCACTTTGTAGAGAATCGTTGTTATGCATCAGGGAATTACTTTGGCGCTATTTCAAAAAACATTACTGGCTATATATCCATATTAAAAATGAGATTTATTGATTAATCGGATTCGCCAGATTTGCGCACACGAATCTGATAACTTATGCGAGGTGCATGTGGTTAAAGATCGGGCTCATGACAATTGTATAGATGATATTGAATTGCGTCGTGGCTCTTATGTTAAACGCATCTTTGATTAAACTCAGCTCAGGTTGCGTTAAATTTTATGGCGGCATAATTTAGAAATCCCTGTGGATCGCATATACCTATCCAATGGCAATCCGGCTTTGAATGTAATGCCAGTTAGAAATTAACTGCTCTTACCCGAGAAGTCACTCAGCTAAAACCTCAGCTAAACTACTTACCAGATAATCGATATTGTTGTCGTTTATGCTGGCAACATTTATTCGGCTAGAATCGACTAAATAGATGCTGTATTTCTCGATGAGAGTTTTGATCTGACCGGTATTGATACCCAGAAACGAGAACATTCCTTTTTCGTTTTCGATAAAACTGAAGTCGCGAGCTATTCCCGCATCTTTCAGTTTTTGTACGAATTGAGAACGCAGTCTGTTGATGCGATCGCGAATATCTTTAAGTTCTTCTTCCCAAGATGAACGTAACTCCGGTGAATTCATAATCAACTGAACGATGGCGGCGCCATGGTCAGGCGGCATGGAGTAATTTGCCCGAGCAGCCGCTGTCAGCACGGTGCTTGCAGTTGCGCAGGATTCATCGCTGTCACAGACTAGGGTCACTGCTCCAGTACGTTCCCGATACAGGCCAAAGTTTTTAGAACAGGAACTTACGATTATTAGCTCTGGTAGTGACTCTGCTAATAGCCGAACACCATAAACGTCTTCCTCGAGGCCGGTTCCCATGCCTTGATAGGCAAGATCGATAAAGACATTAAATCCTTGCTGTAATGCTACGTCACGCACCGCTTCCCATTGTTCAGGACTTAAATCTGCACCGCTGGGGTTATGGCAGCAGCCGTGTAACAATACTAAATCGCCTTGAGGTACTTGCTGCAGTATTTTCAGCATATCGACAAATTTTACGCTGTGTGATTCTTGGTCATAGTATGGATAGGACTTGAACTTCAATCCAGCAGAGCCGATTAAGGGTTTGTGGTTTGCCCAGGTAGGGTCACTTACCCATACAGTAGCCTCGGCATTTGCTTTACTGATAAATTCTGCAGCTAATCTCAGCCCGCCACATCCTCCTGGCGTTTGCACAGTAACTCGCCTTTTACTCAAATTTCGAAGTAGGTCTTGACCTAGAATCAGTTTCGCGATTGTTTCGTTGTAATCAGCTGCACCATTTGGACCCACATAGGTCTTTGAATCTTGTGATTGCAGAATTATTTTCTCTGCTTGTTTCACTGCTTTCATTATTGGCGTATTACCTACCCCATCCTTATACACGCCCATCCCCAAATCGATCTTGTTGGGATTGGCATCAGCTTTGAATGCGGCAGTGAGGCCTAGAATTGGATCCGGTGGGAGAGCTTGAAGTGATTGAAACATGGTGATTTCTCTATCGTCGTTGGTAGGCTTTAAGAGTATTTTGTAACAATGAGGCTCGAGTCATGGGGCCGACGCCGCCGGTTACATAAGTAATGTATGAGCATTTCTCTTTTACATTTTCGAAATCTACATCGCCGACATTGCGGAAGCCTTTTTTCTTCGTGCTGTCGGGGACGCGAGTTTGGCCGACATCAATTACGACTGCACCTTTTTTAACCATATCTGCAGTCACAAATTCAGTTTTGCCAATTGCCACAATGAGAATATCTGCACTACTGCAAAGCTCTTTTAAGTCTTTTGTGCGACTATGAGCGATTGTTACTGTTGCATTACCTGGGTTGCTGTTGCGTGATAACAATATCGCCATTGGTGTTCCTACAATATTGCTGCGGCCAAGAACTACACAGTGCTTGCCTTCGGTTTTAATGTTGTAGCGACGAAACAATTCCATGATCCCATTTGGTGTGGCGGATAGAAAAGCGGGAAGACCCAAACTCATATTCCCGACGTTTTCAGGGCAAAAACCATCCACGTCTTTCTTCGGATCAATAGCAAGAATTACTTTGTTTTCATCCATGTGAGTCGGCAGCGGCAGCTGCACAATAAATCCATCGATATCATCATCGGTGTTTAACTCGGCGATCTTGTCGAGTAGTTTTTTCTCGCTTATAGTTTCTTTCATGCGAATCACGGTTGAGTTGAAGCCTACTTCGTCGCAGTCTCTTGCTTTCATTGCAACGTAGTTCTGGCTGGCGCCATCATTTCCTACCAGAACCGCAGCTAGGTGGGGGGCTCGTTCGCCGTTTGATCTAATTTCGGCAACTGCCTCAGCTATTTCCTGGCGAATTTGTTGAGAACATGACGTCCCGTCAAGTAATTGCATCTTGTTTCGTCCATTTGTTGAATTGTAAAGATTACTCAGAACTCAAAAGGAGTTTTTCGATCGCTAAGAGGTGCTATCGAAGGCCGTGTATCATAAACGAGGGGGAGGGGTAGCTCAAGAGAAGCTACCATTTGCCAGTGTTTTCCATACTTGCCCACGGTTCTTTCGCGGGCAGTGCGTCTCCATTCTGAAGCAGTTCGATTGAAATATTGTCCGGCGATCGAACAAATGCCATGCGTCCGTCCCGAGGAGGGCGACTAATGGTAACTCCGTTGTCCATTAGTCGCTGGCAGGTTTCATAAATATCATCGACTGCATAGGCAAGGTGACCAAAATTTCGACCTTCGTCGTAATCTTCTGGATCCCAGTTGTAGGTCAGTTCCACCTGGGCATCTTCGTCTCCCAGTGCTGCTAAAAACACTAAAGTGAATCTTCCTTCCTCGTTTTCGTAGCGATTTACTTCTGTAAGCCCCAGCTTATTGCAGTAGAAATCAAGAGAATCATCAATGCTTTTTACGCGCACCATAGTATGTAGATACTTCATTTATCTGCCCTCCCTTTGTCAGTCTGAATTTTAGGCTAATATACGACGACGGATCTGATGCTCGCCCCTTCATGCATCAGATCGAAGGCGCTATTAATTTCGTCTAGTGGCATAGTGTGGGTAATTAGTGGATCGATTTGAATCTTTCCATCCATGTACCACTCCACGATGCGGGGCACATCGGTTCTGCCACGGGCGCCACCGAAAGCAGTACCTTTCCATGATCGACCGGTAACTAATTGAAATGGGCGGGTGGAAATTTCTTGGCCAGCACCGGCAACCCCAATAATAAAAGACTCGCCCCAACCCTTGTGAGCACATTCCAGCGCCTGGCGCATAGTATTCACATTTCCAATGCATTCGAAGCTGTAATCAACACCCCCGTCAGTCATATCGATGATTGCTTGGGTGACGTCATCGATATCATTCGGGTTAATGAAATCATTCATGCCAAAGTTTCTGCCAAGCTCTTCCCTTGTGGGATTGACATCAACGCCAATAATGCGATCAGCGCCTACCATCTTGGCACCCTGAATTACGTTTAAACCAATTCCGCCGAGCCCGAAAACGGCAACAGTACTACCCGGTTCTACCTTTGCATCGAAAGCTACAGCACCCACACCGGTCGTAACACCACAACCTATGTAACAGACTTTATCGAAAGGAGCATCTTTACGGATTCTTGCAACTGCGATTTCTGGTAGCACAGTAAAATTCGAAAACGTAGAACAGCCCATGTAATGCAAGATAGGATCCCCATCCAGAGAAAAGCGACTAGTCCCATCTGGCATGACACCCTGACCTTGAGTGTTACGAATTGATTGACACAGATTAGTTTTCGGGTGTAAACAAAAATTGCACTGGCGGCATTCTGGCGTATAGAGAGGAATCACAGTGTCGCCAACTCTTACTGAACTGACATTAGGTCCCACTTCCCGCACAATGCCTGCGCCTTCATGACCAAGTATTGCTGGGAATGCTCCTTCCGGATCATCACCTGAGAGTGTAAATGCGTCGGTGTGGCAAATTCCTGTTGCCATGATCTCCACCAGTACTTCGCCGGATTTCGGACCTTCTAAATCTACTGTAACAATTTCTAATGGTTTGTCAGCAGCGAAGGCGACAGCAGCCCGAGATTTCATGTTCATATCCTTCTTGCTGTGAGCTAGGGGCTCTTTGTTATGAATCAGAGGGGCACCATTGTAAAAGAGGCTGCAACCCGGCGGCAACAAATCCTAGACTGATGACGTCCAACGTCTATATTGAGAAGAGATTAAGCCAATGGTCCCGAAAATCGCACTGTCAGGGAAAAGACCAGCCCAGCATGTATTAACTGTTTCTTGTCCTGAGGCGAACGGAATTGCGCGCGCCGTTAGCGGCCTTTAGATAAATCCGAACTGGAGCTCTGACTCTCTAGAGAGTATTATGCCGCGCTACTTTGGGCAACTCTCATTGCAACAAGCGAGCTTATGGAAATAGCTATTGCGGCGCTTGTCATATTTATAGGTTCTTACGTTCAGAGTTCGATTGGATTTGGCTTAGCAATCATTGCCGCTCCATTTCTGTTCTTTATTGATCCTCTTTATATACCAGCACCAATAACAGTTTCGGCATTCACGCTGTCGTTGGCGAACGCAGCTAAGCATTGGAATTCTATATCTTTTAAAGGCTTAAAGTTTGCCATTATTGGACGTATCCCAGGCACAATTGCTGGTGGTCTCTTGTTGTTTTGGATTTCCCAGGAACAGCTAGCCTTATGGCTGGGAATTACTGTTATCGTGGCGGTTGGGCTCAGTCTAGGCAATGTAGTTTTCAAGCCAACACCAGGCTCCTTATTTTCTGCCGGTTTTCTTTCTGGATTTATGGGTACTAGTAGCTCGATCGGTGGTCCACCAATGGCGTTAGTTCTACAGCATCAGGAAAACGATTTTATTCGTGCCAATATGGCAGCATTCTTCTGCGTTAGCTGTTTAATGTCTTTACTGATGTTGGCCACCATAGATCGATTCCGTATGGAACATATTTTGATTTCCTTGCCGTTAATGCCCGCTACCCTCTTAGGTTATTGGGTTGCAATGAAAACACTGCATAAGATTTCACATCAAAACTTGCGCAGAGCTTCGTTAGCTCTCTGTAGCATCGCTGGATCTGTAGCAATTGCCTCATACTGGTTGTAGTTCGTCGGATTTTCTATTTTCTTTTTTTTTACTTCCGATACGCTTGGATGTGTCTTACCACACCATATTGTTATAGAGGTGAACATTATGAAGATCAGCCTTTATAAGGAGCTCCTGTCAATAGTGCTGGTTGTAGTTTTTAGCCCATCGCTATTTGCTGCTGATAATGCATCAGCAACCAGGACGATTGCCTCTGTGTTAGTGGATTTAAATCACTTTCCTTCCGAAAGTGAGAAAACTGAGTTATTAGCTCTAGCTGAAGACGAAGGAGTGGGGCGGGCATTTCGCGCCGTGGCAAATGCTGTAGCGAATATGCAGCATGCAATTTCTGACTCAGATAAGGAAATAATGGGTCGCATCATCGCCAGTGACCAGGCTCGACCTAATGCAAAGCTATTTGCTGAGATTCTGCTGGAATTCAATCATCTGGCGAACGAAGGCACTAAATCCCGCTTGCAAAATCTGCTCTAAGCCCTTTTTGAAGACCCCTGGGCCCTCTATGGTGCCTTTTAACCCTCTAAATTCATCGATATATTACTGGAGCACTCCGGCATCGGCTTAACAGCCCCTCTAATACATAATACACTTCGTTCCCGGCAGTAAATCCCAACTTATTTTATCAAGGACAAGCCATGGCGGAATGGCCAAAGGATACTAGTTTTAACGCATTCCGAGAGCGCTGGACTCTTGAGGGCGAACCATTGTGGCGTGCTGTTTTTGAAATGCACAAAGATAAGATGCAGGTCAAAAATGCCAACGTCGCCATAGCTAATCTAGAAAAGATCTTTACTGCTACTTTTAAGCTGGCAAATAGTCAAGGATTGCAAGCGATGAGTCTGCGTGACCTTAGCAAGGAAACAGGAATCAGTATGGGTGGACTCTATGCCTATATTGAATCGAAGGACGATTTAGCTTCGGTAATCGAAGGAGTGCAGCGTCAATACATTGATCAGGTTATTGGCGGACTAACGGATGAAAACCTAGTACCAATAGACTGCTTGCGTGCAATTATTTTTGGTGAAATCTACATGATGGAAATCATGAGTCCCTGGTACTACTTCTGTTTTATGGAATTGAAGGGTTTGTCAAAAGAACAACAACAATTTGCACTCAATGTTGAGCTTCGTTTTGAAGATACTCTGATGGAATCAATTAACAAGGGTGTGGAAGCAGGCCAGTTTACTTGTGATAAACCTGAGTTACTTGCCTCTCAAGTAACTGCCCAACTTCAACAATGGCATTTAAAACATTGGAAGTTCAAATTGCGCGAAGTTAAGACCGAAGAATATGCGCAATTTGTATTTGATAGCTTAATGGCTTGTCTCGGTGCGCAACAAGCCATCGCAGAATCTCCAGTTAAACTGCAACGTATCAGTTAAGTATTTTCTGCGCGCAAGCCTTTTTTCTCTGCATAAAACTCA
>JBJLER010000090.1:0-55236 GCA_045565735.1 Pseudohongiellaceae bacterium | reverse complement strand
CAATCAAAGTTGAAGCGGGTGGAGGATTGTCGTCTGAAAAATAACGTGCTCTTGCCTCGCTATATGCAGTGCGCCTTTCCCCATCCATATCTACTATAAAACCGGTGAGTTTTATGACATCTGCCATGGTTGCGCCAGCTGCCTCCAATTGTTCAACCATGTTGGCAAAAACTATGTCCATTTGCTCAGCAAACGAATCAGGAATCTCACCGTCGCGGATACCTACTTGTCCGGAAACATAGATAGTTTTGACCCCATTAGAACTTACAGTTGCCACTTGAGAAAAGGTGGTGCTGGAGTTAATAAATTCAGTTTCTAAATCTGCCGCAAAGGCAGAATTTGCCATCATTAAGACAAGTAAGATGCTGCAACGGTGAATTAGCTTTTTCATTATGTTCTCCATCGAAGATAAAAAAGGGACGTAAGCATCCCAACTCCGTCCCTTTAAATATTTTGTCAGTTAGATCTATTCAGTATAAGGATTCACATAGCCTTCAGGTAATACCCGTTCTGGATCTGGCCTTATACTAATCATCTCTATACGCGAGTCCACAGAATGCCAACCGTGAAAAACACCTGCAGGTATTACCACGATATCACCCTGCCTTACTTCCCGGACCTGACCGTCGCCACGAGCCACAGAAGTGGAAAAACTTTCTCCCACCAACACTTCAACAATGTCACTATTAGCTGGAATATTATTTCTTCCAAGCAAAGTTCCTCCGGTAACTAACACACCTGAGCCCTTGGTTATGTAGTAAACTTCGGACACATGGTTGTGAACGATGCCACTAACCGGTTCGTCATTGGCTTCGATCTTATCACGGAACAGAACGCCAACCGCCACGTTGGAGTTACCAATGTCCACTACTTTAACCTGTCGATCGACTCGACCTTCAGGAGCGTGTATGACATTTTGCCATTCGCTATAAACAACATCGGTTGCTTCAGTTAGGTTCCCTTCGTGTGAAAGTGAAGTGAAAACGAAAAAGCTGCATGCAATTGTGCCAATAATGGCAAACACGTTTTTTAGCTTAAACATAGCTCCTTCCTCTATTCTTAATTATTCTCTTATTTTGTTAATTAGATTGCTCTGCCGTTCTAGCCTCTGCTTCTTGTACCCGAGCTCCCATAAGTGCTCCTGTCATGCTGTAGTTGCCTTCATGACAGGCATATTCGTAGATATGTCCAGAGTCGTCCCAGGTAAATGAAAATTCTCCGCGGAATTCATCATTGTAATAGACAGGGTCATTAACAGTGTATTGGTAGAACAACTCGGTTTCAGACAAACGAGTGAATCGTTCGATTACATGAGCTTTAGAACTAATCAGCATAGGCCGACCAGTTGCTGCTCTTTCAGGCACTGTATCGCTGTAGTGTGTTGTCTCTACAACGAGTGTTTCCCCTTCCCAACGCCCAATAGAATGACCTTCCATTGTTCGTATAGCTTCTGGTCTAGTTGCGCCGTCCATGTGAATGACTCGTAAAGGTGAATTCTCTTCCGCTACGATTGCGATCTTATCGGGAGTCTGCACAAAGCCATAGAACAACTCATAGGGAAATGCACGCATTGGTGGAGCACCCCAACCTTCAATGCATCGTTCTACTCCAGGTCGCTGCTCCGGGCCTTCGAATCCGGAATTGTCCCTAAAATAACCAAACGATGAATTGGAAATACCATGCTCGTTGTAAGGTAGTACGCCGTCCTCTGGATACACCAGTACTGAAGATCGGTACTCACCCTTCACAATTGCAAGTTTTAGAGGCCCAAAAATGTCGATATCTGGATCCGTGTTTCCAGCAAATGCAGCGTCATATGTTGCTTGAGCAAATCCGCTCGCAAACTCTGGCGAAACTACTAACGGCGTACCTTCATATCGCTCCAGAGGTGTGATGAAGCGTGTACTCCATACGCCCTGAAAATCAGGCTGCCCATGTTCATTGCGCGCCACCTCATAAATATCTTCAGACTGTGCAAAACTCAATGAGCTAACTACCAGCGCTACAACCAACCCACTTACTTTTCTAAACCGCATTATTAATTAATTCCTTCTGCCTCTCTTCTCTCTTCCATTCGCGCGCCACGTAACGTATTAATCATGCCATAGTTACCTTCATGACAAGCGTATTCGTAAATCTGTCCAGCAACTTTGCTCATTGGAACAATTGCTGAGATCTTTTCCGTGTAAGTCGATGGATCTTCGACTGTGAATTCATAGTTCACAACATCGTAAGAAACTCGGGTAAATTTTTCTGTGAGCATCATGTCGTGGTTATTACCCCTACTCTGGAAACTAGCCTGCATACCATTGAAATTCTTAGTCTTCACTACCATGGTATCGCCTTCCCAATAGCCAATAGAATCCCCCGACCACAAACGAATGTCGTCACTCAACTCTGCTTTCTCAATCAGTGGAACTATTCGAGCATCGTGCACCATCTCAGTCATGATAACGAACGCGTCTCTGTGCTGAATGATCTGCATATTGTTGTTATATAGGCTAGGCTGAAAAGGAGGGCCAGCATTAAAACCAACTAAACATCTTTCCGACGTGCCGCGATCTTCTGGGCCATCTTTACCAATTCCGCCAACGATAAACCGTACTGGTCTCTCACCGGTAATATCCGGACCGAGCCCACCAGCAATTACCGGATTACCTTCAACTGCTTGCGGCAGACGGCCATTTAATGGATAGACGATGTGAGAAGTCCGGACGTTGTCGCCTAGCGTTCCCATTTCTATCCAAAATGTGTTGTAACCACGAGGCGTTTGTCCTGAGGGCGGAGGTTCTGGATCGACAATTAGCTCGGCTTCACGGGCGTCAGCCAAGGCAGTCATGCGAGCTTGTCTTTCAATTTGTTCCTGAACTTGTTCCGGCGTAAGAAATTCTTGTTCACCGAATCGTTCTGGCCTTTGCATCGGTGTGCTGGAACTAAAGTTCCACACACCCTGCAGGTCTGCTTGACCATATTCGGTGCGGGGAACGGTGTAATCTGATTGCGCTACAGCAGTGCCACAGGCCACTGCCATTACAGAAAGTAATATCAAGAATCGTAGTTTCATTTGTTTTATCCCCCCATTGGTGAGCTTGAGTAGTAGGATAAATGGCTGGGGCCGAAATATACAGTAGATTTTCTGATACAACTCCCGGAAATACTGTGGTTTATTGCCCTGGCACAGCTTGAAATTCCAGGTTTTTCTCAGAACTTTGGTATTTTCATTGAACTCCATTTGTTAAGCTCTAAGAGAATAAAACCTAGAGGAGTAGAACAGTGAAAAAGTTGACCTCCTGCCTGGCTGGCAGCTTTATTGCCCTGGCAAGCCCCATTCTATTTGCTCAATCCGATTACCAGGTTCCCAGAACAGAATACGATCAACCCAACTTGCAGGGCGTTTGGAATTTTGCTTCCCATACACCGGTGCAACGTAACGAAAGTCTGGGTGATCGCGAGTATTTTACTACTGAAGAAAATGAAGAGAATCGTGAGCTTTCGGTTTCAACATTTGAAGCAAGAGCAGAATCTCATTTTGATGGTGTTGGTGGGTATAACTCCTTCTGGTATGAGCGCGCAGCAATTGGTTACGACTTGCGTACTTCATTAATAACTTATCCAGAAAATGGTCGTATTCCTCCTGCCGTAGAGGGTGCGTTTATGCAACGCGGTGGAGTTAGTGAGGATTTCCCTAGTGAAAGACCAGTGCGGTTTGTGGTTGGCGGAATAGCCAAAGATGGCCCGGAAGATCGAGGACTATCAGAACGTTGTATAGTCGGTTTTAATGCTGGCCCTCCTTTTATGCCCAGCTCATACAACAATAATGTGCAGCTAATTCAACATCAGGATCATGTCGTCATTCTCACAGAAATGATTCATGACGCCCGTGTAGTGCCTCTCGACCGCAATCACAATCTCACTGATGACATTCGTCTCTGGTCGGGAGACTCAAGAGGATATTGGGACGGTGACACCCTTGTAGTCGAAACCAAAAACTTTAATGGTCTAACCCAAAGTTTTATTTCTTCACCCTATGGAGATTCTTACAACAAGTCTCTGGTAGAAAGATTTACCCGGGTAAGTGCGGACACTGTTGAATACGAATTCACTATCGATGACCCAAGCACCTTCAGCGACAAAATAACAGCCATGGTCCCCATGACCAGAGTGGACGGACTGCTGTATGAGTACTCGTGCCATGAAGGTAACTACGGAATGGCGAATATGATTCGTGGTGAACGAAGGCAGGAATTGGATGCTTTAGGCATCGATTAGATGGCCCATTCCGCTTCGACAGTTATTGTTCATATGGAGGCCAGCCTCGACAGTTATATCCAAACCGAAGGCGGCAACATTTTCTGGTTAGAAACTCCAGTTAGTTTTGCAGCAACTCTTCCCTTTCTTTACGATAGTCTTCCTACTTCTTATTGTTTGCTTGTGAGGAATCTAAATTGAAATTCTATGATCTACCTGCTTCACCTAACACTAGACGGGTACGCATTTTTATGGCTGAAAAAGGTCTGGATATTCCCATGACTCCAGTCAACATGATGGAAAACGAGAATAAGACCGAAGAGTATCTGGCTAAGAATTCTCTCGGCCGTATGCCTGTCTTAGAGCTTGATGATGGAACCTGTATTGCCGAATCCATGGCAATTTGTAAGTACTTAGAAGAATTGCACCCGGAACCACCTATGCTCGGCCGTGATGCATTAGATAAAGCCATGGTGGAAATGTGGCAACGCAGAATGGAATTTGAATTACTGAATCCTGTGATTGGAGTGTTCAGACACTCGGCAGACATGTTCAAAGGACGCATTGCTCAAGTGCCAAAAATGGCCGAAGTGGAAGCCGCAAATGTAAAAGAAAAAATGGAGTGGTTAGAAAAAGAACTAGAAGGCAAGCAATACATAGCCAACAATGAATATACAATTGCAGACATTACCGCGCAGTGTGCATTCGTCATGGCAAAAGCAGCAATCGGCATTCGCATTCCTGAAGAGATGGCTAATCTGACGCAATGGTGGAAGCGTGTTACCTCGCGACCAACGTCACGAGCTTGAGTATTCGGGGTAGTAAAAAATGAAACCAGTATGTCTAGTTATAGGTGCAGGAGCTGGAATAGGTGGTACCGTAGGCAAGCGCTTTGCCAAAGAAGGGTATCACGCAGTCTTATGCAGACGCAGCAACGAAGAAGGTCTTAACAAACTAGTAGCTGAGATACAGGATGATGGTGGAGAAGCAACTGGTTTTCTTCTAAATGCAGTTAAGGAAGACACGATTGAAGAACGAGTAAAGCAAGTTGAAGCTGAGATTGGCCCAATCGAAGTGATTATTTTTAACTTGGGCGCACAAGTTGGTAATCGTTCTCTTGAAGAAACTACTTATAAGATTTTTGAACTTGGCTGGCGCATGGCCACTTTTGCCTTGTTTAGAATCGCTTCTGTAGCTTGCCCATTAATGGAGACTCGAGGCAAGGGAACGATGTTAGTGACTTCTTCAACAGCTGCAGTGCGAGGTAATGCCGGACAACATTCCCATGCCGCAGCTATGGGTGGACGACGCATGTTGTGTCAATCGCTAAACGCGCAATATGCGTCCAAAGGAATTCATATTGCCCACATTGTTATCGATGGTTCGGTGGACGCTCCAGATACTCTTGGCAAGATGTTAGGGCCTGAAAAATTTCAGCAGCTGCGTGAAACCAAAGGCATGGAACACGATGGTTTAATGTTACCGGAGAAAATTGCCGATACTTATTTCCACTTACACCAGCAGCATCGTTCTGTCTGGACTCATGAATTAGATCTGCGATCTTTTTCTGATCTAGCCTGGTGGAATCATTAAAACAAGCCCAAAAAAGCTTTCTGTTTTTTACTAGTGCAACGATCACCTAGATCTATTCCAATTGCATTCGTTGTAGCCAGTATCGGTATAGCAACTTATGCTGGCATGGATGTATCCATGAAAGCTCTGTCGCTTTCAATTGGCGCATACAACGCAATGCTTTGGCGCAGCGCGTTCACCATAATTATAGCTGCAACACTTTATAGTTGGAGACGGCCTAAATGGCCAGAAAATTACGTTATAAGGTTACATATTTGGCGCGGAATTGTAATTTCAATAATGGCCTTTCTATTTTTCTGGGGACTGAAATATTTGCCAGTCGCTGAGGCTATTGGGCTAACCTTTATAGCTCCTTTGATTGCACTCTATCTTGCCGCAGCTATTCTGCGCGAACAAATAACCGGCCGCTCCATTGGAGCTTCGGTAATTGGATTGATTGGCGCGAGCGTCATCATCACCGGAAGATTAAGTGGTGAGTACGACGAAGAAACTTCTTATGGAATCGCTGCGATACTATTGTCTGCTGTGCTTTATGCTTATCAGCTCATTTTGCAACGCCAACAAGCAGTGCTAGCTGAACCAATCGAGATTGCATTCTTTCACAATTGTACGGTTATCTTTTTGTTCGGTTGCTTGTCACCATTCTTAGCAGTTGTTCCAGCAATGTCATTTGTTCCACTAATAGCATTAGCAGCAATTCTTGGGTTGATTTCTTTGTTAATGATGTCCTGGGCCTATGCTCGAGCGCCTGCCAACAAGCTAATTCCTATTGAATACACCGCTTTCATTTGGGCTGCGATTCTCGGTTGGCTAGTGTTTGGTGAAACGATTACATTGACAACGGTACTCGGTACTATTCTTATTGTAAGTGGTTGTCTGGTAGCCGCCTGGGGGAAAAGTGCACCTATCGAACATGTTAAATCTATCTCTACCTAAGTTCGATCGAATGCAGAGCATGCTTCGGCTGACAGTTACAAATACGGTTTTTAACTCCGCCCTTTTCATTCTCTCTACAGTAATAAGTTTTTCAGTGCTCGCCCAAAACGAATCACAGAATCTTGAAGAATCTTGGCTACAAGAAGTTATGCCTTTGGCTAATTCCTTTTCTGAAAAACAAGGCGATCCTCCTGTCTATTTAGCATTTGAATCTGCTGATGAAAACGAACTAATAGGGTACATATTCACAACTCCCGACATTCCTCCGGAAGAAGATGGGTTTAGTGGTCCAATCGATGCATTGATTGGTATGAATTTAGACGGTGAAATTACTGGAGTTAAGGTACTTTTCTATCGGGAGTCCTACAAACATGTGCGCGGTGACTTTATCGTTGACTCAGGATTTCCAGAGCAATTTACTGGCAAAGCAATCGCCGATGAATTTCGCATGCGTGCAGATATAGATGGAATTTCGCGCGCAACGATCAGTAGTTGGGCATTAGCAAGAGGAATTCGTAACGCAACCAGGCGAGTGGCCATGGCATATCTGCCTGGATCTTCTTTTGTGATCGAAGCAAATTTAGAGATCGAAGTATTACAAACACTACAAGATCAAAATTGGGATGACTATCTTGCCAACGGTTTTGTTAAGGAGTTCTCGGCTCCCATCGCCGGCGAGTCTGATCTTAATTTTGCTTTGGCTTACATGGGTCACTACCGTTTAGGAGAACTACTCGTCGGTGCCAATGATTACTCAAATTCCGATCGTACTGCCAGCGAGATGATCGAAGACGGTCATATGCTTTTACTCGGTCTAACGGGTAATACGCCTCGATTGCAACAACTGCGATTGGGCATCATACAGAATGGGATTCTATACCCTAATCGTGGAGATAGGGTTGTATTCGCCGGAACAGCAGATGAAGGAAAGATCGCTAATCGTGCCCAGTTCGCTATTGCTTTATTTATGCATTCAGACGTAGACATAACTCAGCCCTTTACTATGGTTTATGACACGAGCGAAGTGCGTGGCGAATTTATTGACTATGTGGGAGTTGACTATCAAGTGCCAAAGGATGTATTGACTTTGGTACTGGGAACTCCTGCAATTGAAGAGAATACAGTGACGCAAAGTATTTTTTTCATCATGATACTATTACTAGCCGTCATCTTATTTGTACTGAATCTACCTAGAATTAGGGCAAGCGTAGATAATTGTAGCCAATAAATTGAAATCATTTAGTTACATTTTTGTTTTAGCAGCATTGTTTTCTTTTTACTTTTATTCTGCGGCAGCGGAACTAGAAGAAGAATTTATTCAGCAAGAATTGGCACGAACGCAGTTCGATCCTGACCATACAGTTACGTTTGAAGTTAACGCTCCATCTGATTTTGTGTTTGAATTTCTCATTCGTCGCGTCGCTGACTATGCAAACGATGCAGTTTCAGTGAAATTCGACCATAATAATTCGCTTACCCAAGATAGATTGGATACCGGATCAATTCGCATCACAACCATGGAAAACACGGAGCAGTTAGTTCAACGCATTCTTTTATTTGAACCTCCATTTAGTTACGCTTATTACACTGATATAAAAGCATCTACAATTGAAGTTCCGCTAGATTATTCGTTAGCAAGATACAATTTAGTGGAATTAGATAACAACAGAACCAGGCTACAAATTTCTGTCGTGTATAAATCAAGCTCTCGGCTATTGTCTTATTTTGTTAGGCGCGCGTTTAATTCTGCGCTTGAAAGTGATTTCGAATTGGCAATGCATAAAATCGAGCAAGAATATCGTTAAGTTAAATATTTGATTCTGATTGATAAAGCAAGTTAAGTCGTAAGTGTCATTCCCCACCCCTGTTGAAAACAATAAATCGATCTACGCAATATGGCCATGTTTGAGCCCTCTGACATAAAATCTAGTGGTTCCGTTAACTAACTATCATAACCCTATAATTTGCAATCGAGATTGGGTGAATCCAGCGAATTACATGAATCTGAGCTCCTTTGAGAATGAAATAAATTGAAATATTGCCTTGCGCTTAGACTCACAGGCTCTACCATTCAGCCCCAATTTCATACACAGCTGAATTAATTCGAGAGTAATCATGAAAACATTGCAGTCCTTGCTAGCGATTAGCATAGCGTTTGTTTCCCTGATTGGTTTCTCCGCGGAAGAAGGAATTTATATTCCCCGCATTGATGGCGAGCCCACCTTGGCTGATTTTGAAGGTATGGAACCCCTTTCAGAGTTAGCCCGCTCTATGTCAAAAGTAGAAGGATTCATTCAGAGGGATCCTGACGACGGTGAGCCTGCAAGCCAAGATACCGAAGTCTACATTGGTTACGACCGCTCTAATCTTTATGCCATATGGCTTGCCTTTGATGATGAGCCAGAACTAATCCGCGCAAATTTGTCATCTCGAGAAAATATAGGTGGCGACGACCGCGTAGGTCTGACCATCGATACGTTTAATGATCAACGTACTGCGCTATCTTTTCATGCAACTCCGTTGGGAATTCAATGGGACGCCAGATGGACAGAAGGATCGTCTCTTCGCGCAGGTTTCGATATTACTTTCGACTCGGTTTGGTATAGCGATGGTCAGTTAACTGATCAGGGTTACATGGTAAGCATGGCTATTCCGCTGCGAAGCCTTCGCTTTCCTGATTCGGGCGAACAATTGTGGCGTGTGCAGTTTGGACGGAATATTCCTCGCGCCAGCGAATTTTCTTTTTGGCCTAGATACACAATAGAAATAGAAGGACGACTTAACCAAACTGCGTTGCTTAGAGGTATAGAAAACGTATCGCCAGGCAATAACTCACAGTTCATTCCATTTTTGTTTGCCCGCGATGTTGAAGCCTTGGATACAAGGGCAATTGGCGGACCAAAGCTTGATAGCGCCACTGAACAAGATGTCGGCCTCGACGCGAAGTTTGTTTTTAATGACTCCTGGGTTTTAGACGTAACTCTGAATCCTGACTTCAGTCAGGTTGAATCAGACGAACCTCAAGTAACTGTTAACGAGCGTTTCGAAGTTCAGTTTCCCGAGCGGCGTCCGTTCTTCGTCGAGAATGCTGATTTCTTTGCCAGCGATTCAATTCTTTTATTCACTCGTCGCATTGTAGATCCAGAAGGTGGCATTCGATTCACTGGCCGTGAAGGTGATTATGGATTAGGAGCGATTTTTATCAATGATGAAGCGCCAGGTTTAAATCGAGAACCTGGCGATCCACTAGATGGTGAAAAAGCAAACATTGGAATTCTTCGCGGCTTTCGCGATATCTCTGAACAATCCCGCGTTGGTTTTTTCCTAAGTGATAGAGAGTTAGGCGATGGTTACAACCGAGTAGCAAGTCTGGATGCTCGTTTCAAACTTACTGATAACTGGATTACCCAGGCACAGTTAGTTGGAACAGATAGTGAACCAACTTTAGGCGGAAAATCGACAACTGGTTATCAGCGCAATATACAAGTTAATTACACTGGTCGAACAGTAAATAGCCATTCACACTTTGTTGAAACTACAGATCACTTTCGCACCGACCTTGGATTTCAGAATCGCTTTTTTAAGCCTGATACATCTGGAATTCATAACAGTGTAGATTTGAATTTCTATCCTGAAGGATCAAGTTTGAATCGCTGGAGTACTGGCTTTTTTGACGTCTACTTAAATGACAATGACGGCACCCGGATTTATCACCAGTTCGGTCCAAACCTAAATTTCAATTGGAACACCACGGGTATCGGTTTTTCTTTTACGGATTACGCAGAAATTCTGCGACCGCAGGATTTCCCAGGAATCATCACCAACACTCGCTATGATTATGAGACCTACGAGGTAAACATATTCGATAATACTTTGCAGACTGCAACATTTCGCGCCAGTTATCGAGAAGGTCGAGCGCTGAATTTAGTGCCGCCCGCTGGTACGCTGCCTTATGTTGCTGATACCAGTCGTATCGATCTATCCTTTTTGTGGCGACCACTGGATCAGCTATCGATAAACAACACTTATTTCCTAACTGAACTGGAGAATCGTGGTGGTGGCGCGAAAGTTTTCACAAACGAAATTTTTCGCAGTAACTGGAACTATCAATTCACCAAAGAACTATCTCTTCGGTTTATCGCGCAATATGACGAAACAGAAGCTGGACCGGCAACCCGGCTACAAGATGATGAGAACCTGAACTTCGACGTGTTGCTGCGCTATGTGATTAACCCATGGTCCGCATTTTATATAGGCTACAACTCTAACCTCAGCAATTTCGATATTGTTGAGTATGAAGGTGAACGGGAATTAATAGTCGCCAACGACTTGCGCCAGGATGGCGATCAGTTCTTTGTGAAGTTTTCCTATCTTTTTCAGCGCTAGCTGAATTCTTGGATAGAATCCTCTGGCGCTCCTACGGCCCCTGCCTGGGGGGAGTCACCCCTTATAAGCATCTTGTACCAATCACGAAAAGGCCCTGTCGTGTTTTGCATGAATGATCTGTATTCACCTTGAGTACCAGGACCGATTCCCCATGGTGTGTATTCGTCTTTTTCCGGAATGTACAAGGTGCCAAATATTCGATCATAGATGCTAGTAACTGCAGCCAGATTCGTATCCCAATGTTTCTTCAAATAGCTGTGATGGGTGTGATGCATAGCCGGGCTTTGAATCCATTTTTCCAACCATCGGGGATAACGCAATTGCACATGATAATGTCGAAACGCACCGGTTAATCCCAAAATAAATGAAAAGAATCCTGCTCCCAGGATTGTTGCTTGGGTGATACCACCATTAAATAAATAAGCAAATATTCCTGTTGCGAAAGCAAAGCTAAATGCAGAACCCGCGGCCCAAATTGGTCCAGCAAGAAAATGCTCTCGGTAACGAGTTAAGGGAGTCAACACTTCAGCAGAATGATGAACTTTGTGGATAGCCCATAACGCTGGAATCTTATGCATTGAATAGTGAATGGCATAGAACACAAAGTCATATAACAACAAACTTACCAAAGCAAAGACCAACATCCAGGCATAGTTTGATTCTACCGCCGGTGTCTCCCCGAATAGCCATTGCAAAGCTGCGATTACATGCTGCTCAGTATATGTCCCCACTGTTGCAATTAAAGCGACCAACCAGATTGGACGAAGAATTTGTTCCAACACCCATAACCAAACATCGACTCGTGCAGAAACATGAGTGTAAATATCATTCGGGATTAAATATTCAACAATTCCGGCTTGCCGAACTTCACCTTTAGCACTCTTGGACCCGTGACCGCGGTAATACATGAAAAGACAAATAGCCAGAAACAGGGTGATCAACAATCTGTCCCAGTGCAAATCATTAGGAATGTTGGTTGAGGTGATATTCCAGATAAAGATTGATGCTTGCTGGACGATGTCCGTGAACGGCCCGACTATCTCACCAGAAGTGCTATTGGCCATATATGAAATCCCTGAAACTCAATTTTGTTTATTATAATTTGTGATATGGATGAGATTATGCCTGAATCTATAATCAATTTGTGGGCAAATTCAGCAGCGATCCAAACGGCATCGTTTTACGTTATAACAATACATGGCGCGCGGGACAGCCTCTCCCATAAATAAGCTAAAATAATGAATAACAGTGACGACTTGGAGGAATTATTGTGATTAGAAAACTATTTGTATTGATATTTGTATCAATGACCTCTTATTCAATTGTGGCTCAATCATCTGCGAATGGCGTTTGGAATTTCTCCATGGCTAGCCCAATGGGCTCTGTAAGTGCCACGGTTACAATGATGGTTGAAGGGAGCCTATTAAGGGGAGAATTTGATCTTGGAGGGGGCCGCACTTGGCCTATCGAAGAAGGCGCGGTTGATGGGAACAAAATCTCGTTCAATATTAATCGAGATGGATCTTCTATGACCTATGTTATGAGTGCCGAAGTTAATGGTGATTCTATTTCTGGGATCGCAGCGGCAATGGGTACAACCGCTGAGTGGTCTATGACGCGCGCAGAATAAGACTAATTGAACTAGTCACGTGAAAAAGGCTTTGCTTCCCAATTTCCTCGGGGTTAGATTAGATTTGTTCTTAATCCCGATGACATAGAGGTGAAGCCATCATGCTCACTCGCCGCAAACTATTCCATGCCGCGGGCGCAGTTACCGCCCTCGGATTAACGCAAGCAAACTCTGCCCAAAGCCAAACTTCGGCATCTGATTCCAGTAATTCAATCGTTCGCCTGAGCGGTGATGGAATCGGGCTGCAACCCCAGGAATTTACGGAGCTGCTTGATAGTTTATGTCAGAATCAAAACATCGAATCGGATAACTACTTGCTTGGAGGTGAAGTAGAAAAATTTGAACGGTATTGCGCAGAACTACTAGACAAAGAAATGGCGGTGTTCATGCCGTCCGGGACACTCGCAAATCAGCTAGCTCTGCGTCAAATCGCCGGCGAAAAACGCCGAGTGATAGTCCCGGGATTAAGTCATGTCTATAACGATACCGGTGATGCTTCGCAGAATCTCTCCAACTTAAATCTGATTCCCCTTGCGCATGATCGCGCCACTTTTACCCTAGAAGAAGTTGAAGCAGTTATTGAACGAACCGCTGGCGGACGAGTTACTGCAGAAGTTGGTGCAATCTTAATTGAGAGTCCGGTAAGAAGATTATCTGGCGAGATGGTCGATTGGGAAGAAACTAAGCGCATTGCGAGTTACGCCAAAGAAAAAGGGATCGGTACTCATCTTGATGGTGCGAGAATGTTTATCGCTTCTGCTTATACCGGAATAAGTCCGGCCGAGTATGCAGAACCTTTTGATATGGTTTATTTCTCACTATGGAAATACTTTAATAGTGGCATCGGCGCAATTCTCGCCGGCAATAAAAATGACCTTGAATATATGTTCCACACTCGGCGTATGTTCGGCGGCAATCTTTATGCAGGTTGGTCTGCTTCATTAGTAGCGCGCCATTTCATGGAGGGCTATATAGATCGTTTAAAAACTGCTATTGCTATCTCCGAAGATTTTTACTCAGCAATCGACCAGCACCCCGCCTTCATTGTGACGAGAATTCCAAATGGCACGAACTTAACTCGGGTTAGCCTTGAAGGAAATGGCAGTGAAGAATTCAGAAATCGATTGTTAGAACAAAATATCCTGTTGGGAAGAGCCAATGATGACAATCGATTCACCTTAGGTGTAAATGAAACCTGGAATCGAACAACTGCAAACGAGTTGGCTTTGGCATTTACCAGCGCTGTTGCTTAACTGCTTAGTGTTGTTTAGCTCAAACAAATTTGATTTTTCAGGTAAAGTAACCATTCGAAATAGATTTAGAAAAATAAAGTGGAGCCTAGCCATGAATCCCTCTTCAGCGAATTTTTGTTTCATCTTCGCAATTTTTTCATTTTTAACTACAAATGTATTTGCCCAAGGGCTTGGCAATGTAACCGATGAGCGCGTAATTAGCTCACCCGATATTGAACCGGGTTCGTGGCTCACTTATGGGCAAACTTTCAAAGAACAGCGCTTCTCACAATTAACCCAGATCAACACCGATACTATTGATCGACTCGGACTTACCTGGACTAAGCAAATCGGTGATTACAATATGCGAATGCAGGGCACTCCTTTGGTAGTGGATGGCGTCATGTATGTGTCTAACGGCTGGAGCGTTGTTTATGCATTGGATGCGGTAACCGGCGAAGAGATTTGGACCTATGATCCGGAAGTTGATCGCAGCTATATAAGACTTGCTTGTTGCGGACCAGCACACAATCGTGGCGTTGCAGTTTACGAAGGCAAAGTTTTTGTTGGTACTTTCGATGGGCGCCTGGTAGCAATAGATGCCACTACAGGCGAAGAAGTTTGGGATGTGGATACCTGGATTCCAGCAGGACTTGGCAGATTTAACATTACCGGTGCACCCCGAGCGGCTGCGGGAAAAGTTTATATCGGTCAAGGTAGCGGCGAAACCGGACATCGTCGTGGTTATGTGACCGCTTATGATTCTGATACTGGTGAAGTAGCCTGGCGTTTCTTTCTAGTTCCCGGTGATCCCAGCAAACCATTCGAACATCCTGAAATGGAATTAGCCGCTCAAACCTGGGGCGGTGAATGGTGGAAGTATGGTGGTGGCGGTACGGCATGGAATTCCCTGGTTTATGATGAAGAATTTAACTCTTTGTATATCGGTGTTGGTAACGGTGCGCCCTGGCCGCGAGATATTCGATCCCCCGGCGGCGGAGATGATTTATTTCTTTCAACCATTGTTTCTGTCGATGTCGATACCGGCCGCATGAATTGGTATTACCAAACAACTCCCGGAGATAACTGGGACTACAGTTCAGCAATGGATATGTCACTAGGTGAAATTGAATTCGGTGGCGAGATGCGCAAGGTAGTGTTGCAAGCGCCAAAGAATGGCTTCTTTTATGTCATCGATCGCAGCAACGGTGAACTGCTAAGAGCACTACCTTATTCTGATGGTATAGACTGGGCAACTCATGTAGATATGGAAACTGGGCGCCCAGTTGAGAATCCGGATGTTGTTTACGAAGTAGAACCACAATGGATTATGCCCGCGAATTCCGGTGCCCATAACTGGGAACCGCAGTCCTGGGATAACGATTTGGGCTTGATGTATTTCTACTACCATGACATCGCTAACTTTTATTCATTGGATGAAGGCTTTGTTGAAACTGGTGAGTATCAAATTCGTGAGCGCGGTTTGAGTCTTGGTTGGGGTGAAGGTGAATATCGTCGACGACTGATTGAAGAAGCAGGACCCCGTCCACCATCACAAGCCTACGTCGGAGCGTTCGATCCAATTACAGGAACATACAAGTGGCGGCAGGAACTCGAATCAGACTATAACGGTGGAGTAGTTGCCACCAGAGGCAATATACTGTTTCAGCCTGAAGGCACCGGAGTTTTTTCAGTGCGAGACACTGAAGATGGCGAATTGATTTGGCAATATCGGGCACCTGGGACGTTTAGATCAACTTCTGTGATGACCTATCAAATAAATGGCACACAGTATGTTGCAACAATGATGAATGGCAACAGAGCGATTGATCTTGGCGGAACGGTATTGGTATTCAAGTTAGATGGTGATCATAACTTGCCTATTCCAGAAATAGTGCAAGCGGTCGTGCCGGAACTCCCGGAGGATGTATACACGGTTGAACAGCTGAGTGAAGGAGACAATTTGTACCATGCACAATGTGCCAGCTGTCATGGAGGAATTGGTGTTCCGAATGAAGTTGCAATCGTTGCACCAGACCTTCGCTTAATGACCTTGGATAAACACTCTGAGATGGCAGATATTGTTATCGGGGGCAGCCGTGCTCAGCAAGGCATGCCCGATTTCGAAGAGGCGATTTCCGAAGAGCAATTAGAATCGATTCGTGCATTTGTTGTTGAACAGGCAAGACGGTTACAGGAATTTCAGCAACAGAATCAGGAAGCTTTAGAAGCAGCAGGTAACGAAGAAGCGCTCAATCGAGCTTAAACCCATTTAGACTTACTAGCCAAAACTAAATTTTCAAGCATGGCATAATATAGCTATGCTAAAGCCCCTTCTTTTAAAACTCTTTTTCTATTCGTTTATAGTAAACGCTCTTATACTCTCTTCTGCCAGCGTATATTCCGCTGAAGAAGTTCTCCTAATCATTGAAGGAGACCTTATAGATCGAATTGAGTTAATAGATGAAGACAGTGATGCCGATTTAGTTATAACTGTTTACTATGATCTTCTTCCTGATGATGCGAGAGCTAATATCGAAATTCTGCGCGAAAGGTTAGAACGCTTACAACCGGATTATGAAGTCGCCTATCTCGCAGCCGATAGCGCAGAGATGGCGGAGGTGCGGGATCAGATAGATGATCAATGGGCAGTTATACAAGCAATTCACCTTTACTACTTTACTGCTCGAGTAGTGGACATTTTGAATCAGGCTTACATAAGTAACTTCGAAGGCCTATTACCAGAAGAGACTGGAACGCCGGAGTAGAATAATTGAATGGCTTAGATGCTAACTCGGAACCAGTGCTGCGCTTAGGAGTTTTCGTTCTAGTCCTTTCTATTCTGTTCTTAATGGAAGTAGCATCCCCTCGCCGCAAGCTCATTTACTCAAAATCTAAACGCTGGCGTACAAATTTCAGTCTAAGCATTACCAATACGCTAATCGTCAGTGTGTTTCTGCCAATCGCCGGTGTTGCGGCGGCCATTGCCGCACAGAGCAATGGATGGGGATTCTTTAATATGGTAAATGTTTCTCCCTGGATCAGCGTTCCTTTTTTTCTTCTGGCTTTTGATCTCACAATCTATTTTCAACACCGGATATTTCATGCTGTAAAACCATTATGGCGACTGCATCGCATGCATCATGCAGATTTGGACTATGATGTATCGACGGGTATTCGTTTTCATCCGGTTTCAATTGTTATTTCCAGCCTAGTTAAAATTGCACTGATTTTTTTATTGGGACCATTGGCTATCGCTGTATTGATCGCCGATGTGCTATTAAATACAACATCGATGTTTAATCACAGCAACTGGAAAATTCCGAAAGGATTAGAAGCGGTTCTACGACTAATTGTAGTTACGCCAGATGTTCATCGAGTTCATCACTCAACGAATCATGATGAATACAGTCACAACTTCGGTTTCAATTTTCCCTGGTGGGACAGAATTTTTGGCACCTATCAGGCCCAACCAGCACTTGGTCACGAAGAAATGCATGTCGGTATTACGGAATTGCAGGACAGCCAGTCCATTGAGTATTTTGCTTTATTGTCTCAACCGTTTAAAAGGGTTTAGGCAACCTGAGACTCTTCGCGGCGCAACCACACTGCAGTATCGTGGAATACAGCGCCACCAATACCATGACCGGGATCGCTGCTAACCAAAGAATTAATTCCAACACCTTCAACAAAGTGTTCATTAGGCCAGATACTTTCAACGATAACTACGTCTTTTTGCAAATTATCATAAACTTCGACATGCACGAGTACGGAAGCCTGATCGTTTCCTATGCGCACTACTCCTCCATCTTTTAAGTTTAAAGACTCGCAAGTATCGGAATGTATCTTTGCAGTAGGCCTACCCTCTCTGCGCTGTGAAGTAGGAGTTTCTGTGAAACTACTGTTGAGAAACTGCCGTGCAGGTGCGGTAACTAATCGATAAGGTTTAGTGTCCGATCGCTTATCGGTAACCGAATAGTGATCAGGAAACTTTGGCATAGATGCATTTACTTTACCTAAGCGAGACCAGTCAGGGGAGAAATGAAATTTTTTATCTGGTGTTTCGAAACCATTCAGAAAGTGTGCTTCTTCAAAATCTCTGGCGCAATCTAGCCAGCTATTTTTATAAATTTCTTCCGCAGAGGGAAACCCACTTCTTTTTAAAGTTTCATCGATAAGTCCCCAGGTTGTCATTTCAAAACCTGGATGCTCAGCACCAAGCCTTTTTGATAATTCACAGATGACATAGTGATTAGGTCTAGCGTCAGCGTATGGTTCGATGACAGGTTTAGCCACCTGTAAAAATGTATGTCCACCTGCAATATATATGTCGTCGTGTTCCAGGAAGGTAGTAGCTGGCAATACGATGTCAGCCATCGCTGCAGTGTCAGTCATAAATTGCTCGTGCACACAAACGAAGAGATCATTTCTTTCAAATCCTTTTTTAACTTTAAGAGACGAAGGAGAAACCATCATGGGATTGGTATTTTGAATTAGTAGGCCTGTTATTGGCGGACCACCCTGTAAGTCAATTGGATTACCGCAAAGAATTTCTCCAATGCGTGATTGATCTAACACTCGTGTATTACCATCGATAACATCGGAACCAACTATTAGGGTTTTGTCTAACTTAAATAACTCAGCATTACTATATAGAGCTCCTCCACCTTTGTATTTCCACGCACCAGTAATTGCGGGCAAGCAGGACGCTGCGTGCATATTGAACGCACCATTTCGACTTCGCGTAAATCCATAACCGAAGCGGTAATATGATTTTGGGTTTTGCCCGATTAATCTTGCGAATTCGACAATGGTAGCAGCAGGTACTCCGGTTATAGCTTCTCCCCATTCCGGAGTCTTGTCGTCTAAGTGAGTTTCAAGTTCAGCACTAAAATCAGTGAACTCTGCCAGATAGTCGCGATCGGCTAGACCTTCCTTTAACAAAATGTGCATCAGCGTGGTGGCGAGTGCGCCATCACTTCCCGGCTGCAACATGATGTGCAGATCGGCGCGCTTGGCGGTCGCATTGCGATAAGGATCGACTACCACGAGTTTCGCATTTCGCTTGCAAGCTTGCGCTACGTGATGCATGAGATTTACTTGAGTATGAACGGCATTGGTTCCCCACAGCACCACTACATCACTATGGTCACCAATCTCCCGTGCATCGACCCCCCGCTTGGCTCCGGTTCCAACTTTCCATCCTGCATCTGATGCAGCAGAACAAATTGTTGAATGTTGGCGGGAATATCCCATGGTATGTCTGAGTCGTTCGATACCATCTCTTTGTACCAACCCCATAGTGCCAGCATAGAAATGTGGCCAGATAGTTTCGTTGCCATACTTTTCACTTAATTCTTTGAATCGATTAGAAACCTCATCTAGGGCTTCTTCCCAACTGATTTCCACGAATGCTTCCAGCCCCACTCCCTTAGAGCCGGTTCTTCTTAAGGGTTTGCTTAAGCGACCAGGATGATGAACACGTTCAGCGTAATTGCCAACTTTTGCGCAAAGCGTGCCGGAGGTATAAGAGTTGTCTTTGGCGCCGTAGACCCTGCCGATAGTTCGCTCATCAAGCTTCTCGACTTCCAGTGCACAAACGCTGGGACAATCGTGAGGACAGGTACTTTTAACTCTAATTGGAGCAGTTTTTGACATTAGCTTCGTAGTTGCTTGCAGGATCCATTTTGTAAACGAAGAGTATCAAAAGCATTGATGACGATCATCGTATTCAGGTGAAGTTATAGCATAATTCTCAATTGCTGATGCGACATTGTGTCCCACGTAAACGGGTTATGAAGAGCCTATAATGCGCCCTGAATTTTAATCGGTGAATTGTTTGTGCGGTTCTTGCTAGCTCTAATACTCGGCGCTTATATAATTGCGATTGGTCATGCAGAGACGTCAGCTGCGACTAATACCGACTCTTCCAGTCAGCAGATCATGCCGCGAACTGAATTTGGTCGGCCTGATTTCCAGGGCTATTGGTTCTTCGGTTCGCGAACACCTTTGCAACGTCCTGCAAATCTGGGAGAAAAGCAAACCTATACCATAGAAGAAGCGCGAGAGCTCGAACAGCGCATGCAGGAGCGACTGGATCGTCAAGACGCTCCTCTCGATCCTAATCGAGGCGCCCCGGAAAAAGGCGCAAGGATTGGTCAAGAAGCAGACGATGCATTTTTAGGACACTATGTCGCACCGAAACTGTATCCAATCGATGGACAATACAAAACATCGATCATTATGGATCCTCTAGACGGACGTATTCCGAGAAGAGAAGGATTCATGGATTTCAATGCAAAGCGTCGCGCCATTGGCTTAGCTGACACTGACGGTCCTGAAGGACAACCTTTATCCGGAAGATGTTTGATGTTTGGTGCCGCCGCTCCATCTCTTACACCGATGATGATGAATCCGAACTTGCAAATGGTTCAGACTGAAAATTATCTAATGATAATGACCGAAATGATTCATGACGCACGTATTATCAGAATTGGTGACGATCATTTCAAACACAATATTCCACAATGGATGGGAGATTCGGTTGGACATTGGGAAGGAGATACCCTAGTAGTTCATTCCAAAAATTTTCGACCGGAACAATCTTCTTCTCGTTCGATCGTAATTTCAGAAGACTTCGAATTAATTGAACGTTATACCCTAGTTGGAGATGATGAAATTCATTATGAGTTTACGGTTCATGATGAACAAGCATATACCCGACCATTCAGCGGAAAGCGTGTACTCTCCCGCAATGCACCGGAAGAAAAAGTCTACGAGTTTGCCTGCCATGAAGGCAATTACTCTTTACCCGGCATATTGGCTGGTGCACGGCGCCTAGAAAGCGACGAATAATAGACGAAAAAACTCCCTGCCCTTATTATTCGCCCTTCACAAACTCTTTGGCAGGGGCTTATGTTCTACGAACCGAAAAAGAAAAATCACGGACTTCCCAAAAATCCTTTCAACTCTTTAGTAATTCCACGACCCATAGGTTGGATAAGCAGCGTCGACAAAGATGGTGTTTATAATCTTGCCCCATATAGCTTCTTTAATGCAGTTAGTTATTCTCCGCCTACAGTTATATTTTCTTCTGGGATTGGAGTCGCCGATGACAAAACAAAAGATTCAGCTCGAAACGTAGAAGCAAGTGGTGAGTTTGTTTGCAATCTGGCTATCTGGGACACACGGGAACAAATGAATCAGTCTTCAGCAACACTGCCTCCTGAAACCGATGAGATTGCTTTAACCGGACTGACTCCAATTGATTCCAAGCTTGTTAGCGTGCCCAGAATTGCCGAAGCACCGGTAAATCTTGAATGCAAATATCTTAAAACAGTTGAGATGCCTGGCTGGAATGAAGGAGATGTGTATAAAGTGTTATTCGGTGAGGTAGTTGGCATTCACATCAATGATGACTTTATTACCGATGAAGGCCTAATCGATGTCGCTAAGATGTTGCCAATTGGACGCCTGGGTTATAACGACTATGTACGAGTAGATGCAGATTCTTCTTTTACGCTAGTGCGACCACCCTAACAGATTTTATTGTTCGTCTGGATCAAGCGATATCATTTGAGTCGGATGATAACGATCACCAATCACTGCTCCGCTAGCGAATATTTCGCATGCTTTGTTTAAGTCCGCTTTGATAATATTTAACTCAGCAGCTCCTGCGTTTTCTTCCACAAACTTTACGTGCTTAGTTCCGGGAATTGGTACGAAGTCTGGGTCCTGCGCCATCACCCAGGCGAGTGCTAATTGAGCCGGAGTACAGGAATAGTCATCAGCGATAGTTCTGAACTCATCTACCAGTTGTAGATTGTGTTCAATATTTTCATCACTAAAACGAGGCATGGATTTGCGCATATCCCCTTCTTCCAATTCTTCCGTGTTTCTGACAACTCCTGCAAGAAATGCTCTGCCCAGAGGGCTAAAAGGCACGAATCCAATGCCTAATTCCTTACAACAATCTAAAACTTTGTATTCTGGATCGCGAGTCCACAGTGAGTATTCGGATTGAACCGCACAGATAGGATGTTCATTGTGCGCTTTACGAATAGTCTCGGAAGAACATTCCGATAATCCGATATGTCCAATCTTGCCGGCTCTTACCTCATCAGCCAGTGCACCAACACTTTCTTCGATAGGGACATTGAAATCACGCCGATGCAGATAATAGAGATCGATGTATTCCATATTCAATCGCTGCAGGCTTTCGTCGAGAGTCTTCTTGACATTCTCAGGCGTACCATCGACTCCACGCTTACCATCTCTATTAACTACTCCGCATTTACTAGCCAAAACAAATTCATCACGGCGCGAACCTAGCACTTCACCGATTAATGTTTCGTTATGACCAATACCATAAATACTTGCGGTATCTAAAAAGGTATAGCCCACATCCAGTGCACGATGTAGAGCCCGCTCAGATTCATCGCGATCGGCAACGCCATAACCCTGTGACATGCTCATACAACCTAGCCCGATTGCAGATACATTCAATGAACCGAGTTTCCTCTCTTCCATGGTTACTCCCTTTTTTCTCTAGACCTAGCCAACTTACCTGATTTGGAAATTCTTTGAATCTCTAATAATGATGCTTGCTTAATACGGAAACCAGAGGAGAAATTAGTGACTGGCTAGCAGAGATCAAAGGCACTGACTTATTATTCGAACCGTCTAGCCTAGCGTGGGCCGCCTGTAGTTTCCAGTCCTGACTCCTACAAAGAATGTATTAAACAGTTGTATGCTTGCACTAAACTGGCCGATAGGTATCTATACAAATAAATAGAATTATTGTTGTTTCTCTTTATGAAAAATTCGCGAATCACTTCAGTTCTTATTTTACTTGTCGCGTTAACTACCTGTGATATAACACCGGTTGGAGTCGGTGTGTGGGCAATCTCCATTGAAACTGATGCCGGCAATCAAAATTCAACCTGGACTATTACCGATAAGCCAGACCTTATCATTTCCGGCGCCACAGATATCTTAATTGAAGAAATCGATCTGGCAGGGAGTCGCATTACTTGGTCAACCGATGCGTTGGATTTTTCAAACTCCAGCCCCGCTGAAAGAGTCAATTTCAGAGGCACAGTAGACGGAAATCGAATGGCTGGGACAGTCTTCACCCAGCAGGGAAACTACACAGTTAACGGCACTCGCCGATAATATTTGCTTCACATCTCGAAATCATCTGAATTGGTGTAATTGGCAAATTATATCCATCCGAATTAACCTCTGCTTTTGGTGTGTTAGCATTCAGGCTCTATCTAGGGTATACCCCCCACATACTTTAGAAATTAGTTTGTCAGTTCCAAGGAGACTGATATGACAAATTCCCAGCCTGCTTTTTCCAGGCCCCGTGGCCTCGCCGTAACTATCGCCATTATTGCGATATTAATGATATGGCCCGGAGCAATTCTCTTGCTCGCCGGTGGATCGATTTATTACCTGCTCGCAGGTATAGCACTAGCAGTCTGCAGTTATTTCCTTTTTAAAGGTGATAAACGAGCTGCGCCACTTTATGGAATTCTGTTAATCACCACCTACCTCTGGGCTATGTTCGAAGTTGGATTAGATGCCTGGGCATTAATGCCAAGAGTCGCCATGTTCAGTGTGCTTGGACTATGGTTTCTACTTCCGCATGTGCGCAGAGGACTATTGCAAGAGCAACCAGAGTTATTGTTTGGCAAACAGGAAACCAAAATTGCAGCCAGCGTGTTAGCAGTTCTGTTTATTGCTGTTTACATCAGCAATGCCAGTTACGATGTTGGAATTCCAAGCGCCGCCGGGACAGGTGTTGTAAATAATGAAACGGGTGAATGGAATCATTATGGCGCTACGAAGAAGGGCACACGCTTTGCAGCCACTGATCAAATAAATCTTGAGAATGTTGATCAACTAGAAAGAGCATGGGAGATCCGCACTGGTGTGCCGGGCGCATTTAAAGGCACGCCGATTCAGGTGGGTGATGGACTCTATCTTTGCACGGGTCAAAATATAATTCTTTCATTAGATCCAGACACTGGCGAAGAGCGCTGGCGTTTCAATCCTGAGATCGATACACCTCGTATTGGATTTTGGGATACTTGTCGAGGGGTAACTTATTACGAAGCACCTAACTTTCGTTCTCTTGGCGTTTGTGAAGAAAGAATCTTTACCGCCACTACCGATGCACGTTTAATCGCCGTTAATAAAAATACTGGCGAGCCTTGCAGCGACTTCGGTAATAATGGAGAAATAAGTTTATTGCCGGGCATGGGTGATGTGGAGCCTGGGTTCTATTTTGTAACATCTCCTCCTACCATTGCTAGTGACGTACTTGTTCTGGGTGGATGGGTATTTGACAATGTTAGAACTAATGAACCCTCCGGAGTCGTGAGGGGTTTCGATCCTATCAGTGGTGATCTGCTTTGGGCTTGGGATATGGGCCGAGAAGATCGCGCCGGTCTGCCTCCGGAAGGTGATACTTACACTCGAGGCACACCAAATGTATGGAGCCTAACCAGTGCCGACGATGAACTTGGACTAATTTATTTGCCGACGGGCAATGCCACTCCGGATTATTGGGGCGGCCATCGTACTGAAGCAATGGAAAGATATGCCAGCTCAATCGTTGCCTTAGATGCAAGAACCGGTAGAGTTAGGTGGCATTATCAAACTGTTCACCATGACATTTTTGACTACGATGTTCCTTCCCAACCATCGTTGGTTGATGTCCCCATTAACGGTGAAATCCGCAAAGCCGTAATCGTTCCCACCAAGCGCGCAGAAATTTTTATGTTTGATCGAGAGACCGGCGAACCTCTTACTGAAATTCAAGAGTTGCCAGTTCCTCAAACTAATCTGTCAGATGAAACTTCGTCGCCGACTCAGCCATTCTCTGTGGGAATGCCAAATTTTGCCCACGACTATATAAGAGAAGCAGACATGTGGGGCATCACTCCAATGGATCAGGCACTCTGTCGTATCCAATATCGCAATCTTCGTTATGAAGGCCCTTTAACTCCCCCAACTACTGGCGGAACACTGCTTTACCCAGGTGTGGCTGGGGGCATGAATTGGGGCAGCGTTGCCATTGATGAAGTTAATCATCTGATGGTTGTTAATTCCATGCATAACCCAATGGTTATCAGATTGTATCCACAGGAAGAGGTAACTGGAGATGAAATACTGGGAGTTGGCGGAACTCAATTAGGAACTCCCTATGCTGCATACTCTTTCTTTTTCCTTTCTCCAATATTTACTCCTTGTTTAAAACCTCCTTATGGAGAAATGGCGGTTGTGGATTTGGCCAACCAAGAAGTGCTTTGGCAGCGAGGCCTGGGTACTGCAAAAGAACAGGGCCCTTTCGGAATCCAGAGCAACCTACCTATACCTATGGGAATGTTTTACAGCGCTGGATCAATGGTGAGTGGCGGTGATCTAATATTTATGGGTGGCGTTGCAGACAGCACCATGCGAGCAATTAACATTCTTAATGGTGAAGAAGTTTGGACTGATCCGTTACCAAGTTCTTCTGCTGCTACACCAATGACTTATGTTAGCCCGGAAACGGGCAAACAGTACGTAATCGTTACTGTGCCAAGCAGTGGTGGCGGCTTAACCTTGGAAAACCAAGTTGACACTGCTGCCGATTCCCAAGAAGGAGGTTACGTGATTGCTTACGCGTTACCTGACTAACATGTTAAACCTTCAGATCAATAAAAAAGACTAATTATGGATTTACAGCTTAAAGATAAGGTCGTGATTATTACTGGTGGCAGCGAAGGTATCGGTCGAGCTGCTGCCGAAAGATTCTCTCAGGAAGGCGCCTTAGTAGCGCTTGCCGCAAGAACTCAAAGCGATCTCGATACTGCTGCAACTGAAATTTCTACTCAAAGTGGAAATGAAGTTATTGGAGTTGCCACAGATGTAAGAGATGAGAATTCAGTAAAAGCTCTTATTGAAACCGTTGCTGATAAATGGGGAAGAATTGATGTGCTGGTTAATAATGCCGGCACATCATCTGTTGCAAGACTGGAAGATCTTACCAATGAACAGCTTGATGAAGACATCAACCTGAAAGTAAAAGGCGCTATCTATTGTACTCGCCATGCTTTGCCCCACTTAAAAGAAAGTAAAGGTTGTATCTGCAATACAACGACTCCTGGTGGGAAGGCGCCCACTGCCGGAACGCAACCCACTGCCCTTTCTCGCGCTGCGGGTATCTCACTGACAAAAACCTGGGCTTTTGAATTCGCTCCAGATGGAATTCGAGTTAATACTGTCTGCGTCGGATTCTTACGTAGTCGACAACATAAACTGCGCTGGGAAGCAGCTACAAAAAACAAACCGGACTTAACTTTGGGTCAATTTTACGATCAATTTAACTCAAGAATTCCGATGGGCAGAGTTGGTGAAGCGAGAGAAGCTGGCGATGTAATCGTGTTTCTTTGTTCTGGAATGGCCAGCTATGTAACTGGAACTGCAATTAATGCAGATGGTGGCATGTCGCCGGTTGTCTAACGAATAATTAAGAGTGTAGAGAGAAGATTGACATTGCAAAGGAACTATAACGGAACTAAGCAGCATTACTCTGAGTATCTTTAATTGCTACCTGACTAATTCACTTCTCTGGCGGATACCAATAAGTAATCGTCACGTCTTCGATACGGCGCCATCGGTTTCCACGAAAACGGGGTCGAAAGATCATCATTTTCAGAGCGTCTTGCGCATCTACCTTGGCCTGAACAGTATCTGGTTCTGATGATTCTGCATCAGGTGTTCTTGTCTCACCACGGGACTGGATCGTAAAGCGCAGATCAGCTCGGTGTAACTCAATCTCTAGATCCAACAAAACTTCCGGAGGTGCCGGTTTGGCGGCATTTAAGAGAGATTCATTCCATGCTACAAAATTTCCAAGGTGCACAACGAGATCATTGTCCTCTTCGCCGCGTATGTAGCGATAACCTGCAGCGTCTTGGGCGGCAGTCGCGTCTTCCATAGTGAAATAATACTCAGTTACTGGAAGAACAATAGGCCGGGAAAAGAAATCGGCAATTTCCTGCTCGCTTTTTCCTGCTTCACCAAACAGCTCCATCGCTTCCCGATATGATCTCTGTGCTAAACCCATTCCCAGCAACATTCGAAAATCGCCCTCATAGACTGCTGCCATAGCATCAGCTTCAATATCATTGGATTGCTGAATAATCTCACGAATGTCTTTTACTATTTCATAGCCTTGTCTCAGATAGTCCGTAGGTTGTATCGCTTCCATTTCAAAGATGTCATCGTGAGCATTTGCACCGAGTTCATCATGGGAAAACAAATAAGTAAGTAGATGATATTTCTCTATTGCGACTTTATAGAGATAAGGGATTATCTCTTCAGTTTCTTCACCTAACTCATCCTCCGCTATTTGCATCATGTCATCCAGGATTGCCCGGGAGATGCGAAAGTGATTTATACGATCGATCTTTTCACCAAGGTTCAAGGCAGTGAAATGCCAATGACGTAACTGATCCATCGCTTGCAGTTTTTGCATGGTTGTAGATTCTGGATTCTGTAAATAGACAAACTGAATGTTTTCGAAATTGTTAGTAGCTGCCTCAAGATCATTCATACGCACATTGTTAATGATCTGATCTTCTATAACTGGAACCTGACTAAAAGTATCGGGTCCTTCAGTAACACGCAGAAGCTGTGACTGGCGATTGAGAATCGTATTCGCCTCAACTAGGTTTCCAGTTTCAGTATAAAGATCAGAGAGGATGTTCAACGGTTCAATCAAAGACCGATCGAAAGGGCCGAATTCAGTTTCCAGTTCTGTTATCTGTTGCAGATAAAGTTCGATCTGTTCGGATTGCCGAATGCTCTGGACTAAAGACGAGCCAGTTTCTTCAGCAGCTTTCACCGAAAAGGTGATACTTAAAAAGAGTACGATTGAAAGGTACCGGAAAATCGGCAAGAGCTCGTCTACGATGTTTGTAGTTAATGCGAGAACTATTGCTAACCATGTTCTCATGAGCCACTACCTTGGAGAAACCAGTGTTGGTTTTAAGAACGACCGAACTTTATAGACTAGCTTTGCCGGATGGTTAATCCGGCAAAGCATAACTGTTTATTTCAGATTTGAGTAGTCGGTCGCACTCATCATATAAGCTTGAATCGAGAGAGGAACTGGATACTTTGCTAGCAATGCCTCCCAGGCTGGATCAGCCGCAAATGCTGCCCACACTTCCTGACGGTGAGCCCGATCACGGTAGGCTAACATCCAAACCAGAGTGTTTGGGTCATCTAAACGCTGCCATACTGCAACAACCTCGGCACCGTGTTTCTCGAAGATCGCAACTTCCTCTTCACGAAAACGCTGATGAAGATTGTCGATACCTCCCGAACCATCGTCTGCGGCTGGCTCGGCCGTATAAATGCGCAACTCGAAGCAACGGGCATTAGGATCTACATTATTGGAAAGCTCTTCCGAAAGATCTCCTGCTGGTCCACACGGTTGCGGAGCTTCACCGGCATTAGCAAAACTTACTAACCCAACGCTTAGGAGTAATGTAATTGCGATTCTTTTCATTTTTTATCTCCATGAAAGTTTTTCATTTTGTTTTTAAATTTCTATTTTGGTATGTCTATTTTTGATAGAGCAATACAAATTTATCGGTGCGACCCTGGATAGAAGGATCGAAAACTCCAACATCCAGCGGGTCATTTTCGTTGCTGTGAAGATTAGAACTACGTAATAGAGTTAGCCCAGCACTTTCCGCCAAATCAAAAATATGACCTTCATAAATTCTATGGAGACTACCACCTATATCGGTACCAGAATCAGAAGCCGCGTTATGATCAATTGTCAGAAATACTCCGCCTGGTTTCAGTACTCGAGCAATTTCGACAAATGTATCTTCTGGATCACCAAGGTTTTCACCGCCGGGACTGAACCATAGTTCATGTGGACCTAAAATCCAGGTAACCATATCGATAGAGTTATCTTCAGCCTCCAACTCATCGAAATTTACTAAGGTAGAACCCACGTTAGTGAGACGGTTATTAGCCAGGCGAACATCTGCTTCTTCGCTGAAAAAGCTATTAATAGCAGGCGGATTTTGTCTTATTACACGGCCATTTGATCCAACTGCACGAGACAGGATTTCAGTGTAATAACCGCCCCCGGCTTCCATCTCTAGAATGGTCATTCCTTCTTCTATTCCTGCAAATGCCAGGACTTCGAGAGGCATTCGACTCGAATCGCGAGCCACGTCTTCAGCTGGTCTAGCAGGAGAGTTCAGTGCGTTCTGCACTATTTCTGCGGAAGTCTGAGCTTGTGCCACTGCACTTGCTAGTACCAAGCTTGAAATAGCCCATGTAAACAAGATTTTTCTAAACATCATTACGGAGTACTCCTGCCTTATTGGCTCAACTCTAGCTAAAAACGAGAAACACACAGTTTCGCATCAAAGAATAGCGAGTTTATAGGAAAATCATGATGAAAAGCAGTAAGACTGCCTATTAAGGCCAAACCATGTCTGAAAGATGCGGGACCCGCTCTACCAGGGGAATCACTTTGGGGATATAAAGCTCGGTAAAGGCCTTTGCTTCTTTGTGCTGAGCAAGATCAACTTCCGTTTGCCACTGCTCAACTAGCATAAATTGTTGTCGATCTACCTGGGAGTGATAGACCTCGAAACGCTTACAACCCGGTTCTTCACTAGACAATCGGGCTTGTTCGGCAAGAAGTTCTCTGACTGTATCAACATCATCAGTATTCTTAACAGTCAGCAATACGTTGTTGTAAATCATTCTTAGTCCTTGTTCTGCGCCCTATTAAATAATGAAACAGAGTACCTCATGCCAGAATTTCCAACAATTTATGCTCGCTTCTTTGAGGGATTAGGAATAAAGGATAGAATCGGCTCCTGATTTTAAAACGAGACTGAGATGTTCAGACGCCTTAAAAATTGTCACAACGTTGATGACTTGAGACTGCTCGCCAAGCAGCGGCTGCCTGGTCCTATTTTTCATTACATTGATGGTGCGGCAGATGATGAGGTCACTTATCGACGCAATACCAGTGCATTTGACGATTGTGATCTGGTGCCGAATGTATTAGCGGGCGTCGAAGACATCGATATGTCAGTTACAGTGTTGGGACAGAAATTGGACATGCCAATTTTTTGTTCGCCAACTGCACTGCAAAGACTGTTTCATCACGACGGCGAAAGAGCAGTAGCTAAAGCAGCAGAAAAATATGGCACTATGTTTGGTGTTTCTGCTTTAGGCACAGTCTCTTTAAAAGAAATCGGTGAAACTATTTCAACACCGAAACTCTTTCAATTCTATTTTCATAAAGACCGTGGCCTTAACGACGCTATGGTAGAAAGAGCGCAAGAAGCTGGATTTAATGCGCTGGCATTAACAGTAGATACTAT
Organism: Pseudohongiellaceae bacterium; assembly: GCA_045565735.1. GTDB lineage: Bacteria > Pseudomonadota > Gammaproteobacteria > Pseudomonadales > Pseudohongiellaceae > UBA9145. The sequence continues at coordinate 24,790 of JBJLER010000090.1, read as the reverse complement.
TACTGGCGGTAATCGAGAAAGAGATCTCTATACCGGATTTACTTCTCCCCCCAAGTTAACTCTGCATAGTTTAATGAGCTTTGCTGTACATCCTGGTTGGGCACTTAATTACTTTTTTCGTGAAAAGTTTGAACTCGCTGAACTGAAAGACTTTATACAAAAAGGTTCAAATATTGCGATTTCAATCGGCGACTACTTCGCTGAAATGTTGGATCAGTCTATGAATTGGGCTGATGCAGAACAATTGCGGGCGAAGTGGGGTGGACCTTTTTGTTTAAAAGGTGTTATGAGCGTGGCAGATGCGCAGAAGGCTGTGGATATCGGTGCTGATGCGATTATGGTTTCCAATCATGGCGGAAGACAGCTAGACGGTTCCCGTTCTCCATTCGATCAGATCAGTGAAATCAGTGATGCTGTCGGTGATAAGATTGATGTTATTCTCGATGGTGGAGTCCGCCGCGGAACTCATGTTCTGAAAGCAATCGCTGCAGGAGCAAAAGCATGTTCCGGTGGTCGCATGTATCTTTATTCTCTCGCAGCGGCTGGTCAGCCAGGCGTAGAAAAAGCACTCTCTAACTTACGCACGGAAATCGAAAGGGACATGAAGTTGCTGGGTGTTAGGAATATTTCTCAAATTAATCAAACGATGTTGCGGTATCGTTAAACTTAATCAATTTCTCTGCTCTTCGAACTGGGAGAAGCTGAATGAAAGTGACAATAAAGTGGTTTGGAATTTCGTTAGCAACCCTGGGGTTAGGCGCAGGGTTGTTTTTCGTTTACATGCGACTGCATGATGGCCCCATCGAGTTCTGGCCTGGATTTACAATAAGTACAGGTGGGCCTTTTCGTAGTGGTGAGTTTGCTCCCCCTCCCGATGATTGGACCTTTCTCAAAGAGCGAGAAGAAATCGAGATGGAAACCCTCAATCTCGGAACTAGCAAAACTATCTGGACAACTGTTGTCGACGGAAGGTTATTTGTAGCAAGTGGTCGCCGTCAGACCTGGTATGGTCAGTTATGGAAACAATGGCCTCAGCGGGTAGTAGACGATGACAGAATAATTCTTCGGGTTGATGACACGCTCTATGAGCAACGCCTCATTCCAATTACTGAAGGTGAAATCATTCTGCCAGTATTACGTGAATCTTGGCGCAAGTATGGACGAGGAGCAGAACCCACTTCTGATGCAGCAGTAACACGAGAATTTACGTGGCTGTTTGAGATTGTGGGTCGCGAAACTTAGTTAATCGGTAAGACGAAAAGCAAACACATAACCACCTAAAGGATCTTCTGCCTCCGCCTGCAATGGTATGTATCCCGAACCACGAGTGGAATTAAACACAGGGACTACTACGATAAGAGTTTGTTTACCTTGAGGCGAAAGGTAGGTCATCGGTGTCCCCTGTGCAGTATAAGGAATAGAGTGGTTCCACAGTTCCTCGCCATTCATTAAATCAGTAGCTCGAACAGTATTATCGAAGGCTCCTGCGCTAAAAATAAGCCCTCCCGCAGTTGTGACAGTACCACCTGTCTGGGGCGTTCCAACTGTTAATGGTAGCCCTGTTGGAATATTTAACGGTCCGGTTTCTTTTGCAGTGCCGATTGATTTTTGCCAGAGTAGTTCCTTAGTTTCTAAATCTACTACGCCAAGCGTGCCATAGGGTGGTTGCATACAGGGAATATGCAAAGGTGACATAAAGCGTTGCGTATTATGACTGTAAGGAGTTCCGAGTTGACTGCCAATAACACCTTCTGGCAATTGATCTCTAGGCGTAAGCGTTAATTGGTTTGCCATGTAAAGCGGATTAACGATCATCAGATTATTTGCTTCATCAACACTTATTGATCCCCAATTAAATCCTCCGGTTGCGCCAGGGTTTTGCAAAATTGTTCCAACACCAGGAACGGTAAAATGGCCTTCATAACGCATCTTGCGATACTCGATGCGACACCAGAGCTGATCCAAAGGGGTCATGCCCCACATTTTGGTTTCATCTAATTGCATGCGCCAAATTGGCAAATCCATGGTGAACGGTTGCGTAGCAGCAACGTAGTCTTCTAGCACACCGCCGGTCTGTGGAACTTGAAGCTCCTGAATGTCAAATATTGGTTCGCCGTTTTCGCGATTTAGAATAAATACTTCACCACGTTTAGTAGGCTGGATGACTGCCCTAACTTTTTCACCGTTTTCTCCAGGTAAATCGATAAGGGTTGGTTGCGAAGGAACATCATAATCCCAGATGTCATGGTGTACGGTTTGATAAGACCAGCGCACATTGCCCGTAGCACCTTCAATAGCTACAACTGAACTGGCGTATTCATCACTAACTTCCATTCGATAACCGCCGAAATAATCCGGAGTCTCATTGCCAGTCGGTGCATAAATCAATCCAAGCTCTTCGTCGACACTGAATAGTGACCAAACATTAGGCGTACCACGGGTATACACTTCACCTCTTAGTGGTTCTCCAGTATTTGCTGGGCGACCCATATCCCAGGCCCAAGCGAATTCACCACTAATTGCGTTGAAAGCACGCACCACACCTGAAGGGGGGCCTACAGATCGATTGTCGATAACCCATCCCCCAACCACCGCATTGCCACTTACAATTCCCGGCGGGGAAGTTTGGAAATTGGCAATGCGTGGATCGTTACCCATGCCAATAGTCAGATTGATCTCACCCTGATCACCGAAAAAGGAACAGCGTTCACCGGTTAAAGCATCGACTGCGATTAATCTGGCATCGGTTGTATTAGTTAATATGCGGGCCTGACATTCACCATCATATTCTGGAGGAGCTTCATAGTAAGAAACTCCGCGACACCCAGTTGTGAAATAACGTGCCTGCGCCAAGTGTTCTGGATCAATGAGTGGATCGAATTGCCAGGCTAGTTCTCCACTTTCAGCGTTGAGAGCAACTACACGATTTCCGCCAGTACACATGTAGAGCAGCTCACCAACCATAAGTGGTGTTGCTTTAAAAGCGCCACCTGCTCCGGTTCGGTAAGTCCAGGCAAGTTCAAGATTCCCAACGTTAGAAGAATTGATTTGGTCCAATGGCGAGTAACGCGTGCCTTTTGCAGAGTTACCATAGCTGGGCCAATCAGTATTGGTGTTTACCGAATTAACACCGCTGCGGGGCACCATTTCCTGGACTTCAAATCCAGTTCCTTCTGCGAAAACATATACAGTTATGACAATTGTTAGAGGAACTGTAGCTTTCGCAATAGACGAACTAAATAATTGCGGTGGGTTACCACCATGAAGATCTCGACGAATCCAGGGAGTTAGAAAAGGAATCCCCAATACAGCCCATGGAAGAATTCTTGGCGCTAAGGCCCAAAGATTTGTGCCAGACTCCATAAAGGACCAGGCAATAGTGAAAAACAATAGAAAACCGAATACATGCAAGCCTTGCGGATCACGCTCCCAAAGTCTCCAGGCAGAATACGCTAGAGCTAGCCCTGCGAAGGAATAATAAAATGATCCGCCGAGTAAGATTAACTGCGAGCCACCGAGCAAAAGTGGAATTGCAATGACACCGAGAAATGCATAAAAAATACGTGGGAAGTTTCGACGTCCAGACATCATATAAATCCTGAGAATCAAACCTTAGTTTATTTAAGCACCCACTTCTGTAAGCAACCACCAGAAGGACTTAAATCACAGCCACTGGTTAAGCCGGCAAATATATTACCGAGATTATCTGCGGCCATTCCTTCCGGGCGAGTGCCAGGAACAAAAAATTGCAGAGAACCATTCACTCGCCCAATTCGAATGCCGACCTGAAAGCCAGGATTGCGCGCCATTCTTCCAACACCTTCTGGAGAGATAGCCGGCCCAGGGATCGGCACTCCCGATTCTGAATCCGCAACGACTAAAGTTCCATCTTCTAAGACCGTAATGCCACTGGGTCGACCAAAGTGACGCCAATCATCAAGAAAGTTTAAATCCTGATCGAGTATCTGCACCCGATTGTTAGATCGATCGCCAACAAACACACGACCATCAGCATCAATTGCCAGAGTGTGTGGGCCCATAAATTCTCCAGGCCCTGCTCCCATGCTCCCAACAGAACGAACGAACTCGCCATCGGGAGTCACTACTACTAATCGATCACCATCTTGTTGTGCGTTGGAAGGACGAGGCCAGTGGCCATCGGCGATTAATATATTACCGTCAGGCATGACCGCACAGGCAGTCGGTCCGATAAACGTCGTTTCGCTGGCACGAGAAACACCGGCTTCACCAAGACTTAACAAATGCTCGCCCTCTTGCGAGAACTTGTGGATTTGAAAACCTCTGCCTGCAGTAGAAGGATCGTCTCCAAAAGGACCGCTATCACCAGCCCAGAGATTGCCATCATTATCCATGCAAAACCCATGGGCCTGGACAATCATGCCATCCCCAAAACTCTTGGTAATCTGTCCATCCGCAGTAATGTAATTAATCGGTGGTTCGGATCTAAACATCATCCACAAACCACCGGTATCGTCAGGGATTAATCCAATTGCAGCGCCCCATTCTTGTCCGGGCAATAGAGTTGGCCAGTTTTCTACCAACTCATAGGGATTATCCATAGTGCTGGTAGGACGCAGAGAAAGTTCCTGGTTCTTTCGTACTTCATCTTCTGCAGTCTGTGCAGAAATTGAAACAGGAAAAGTAATTGAGAAAACTAGAAAAGAAACTAGCGGGAATATTTTTAGGAAACGAAGTTTCATTCCTTACTCCTTCTGTTTTTATTATTAAAGTAAATTATTGCGAAACTTAGCGCTTATCCGAACTTAACGGATCCGTCATGAATTGGTCTTGATTAACCGATCATAGTTCCACATTCGAACAGAGCGAGATCCATAACATTACAATCGTCTATAAGAATAAAATCTAGGACAACGTTGTCGTTGGGGTCGGCATTTAAAAAGCTGGTCTTACTACAATAGTCCTTCTGCCGCTAAGCGCTCTTCGACCCTGGCACCGCGCAAGATATTTTCCATGCCGTAATTTCCTTCATGACATCCATACTCATAAAGAAGGCCAGCAACTTTAGTCATAGAAACTATGGCGGTGAACTTGTCAGTATAAGTAGATAAATCATCAAGTGTGAACTCATAGTCCACGGTATATGGTCCAACCCGAGTAAATTTCTCTGTTAATACCTTGTCGTAAGAAGTGCCAGCTTGACCAAAGCTTGATGACAGACCGTTAAAGTTTTGAGTTACGACAACCAATGTATCGCCATCCCAATAACCACGAGAATCCCCAGTATAGGATCTAATGTCATCGTGCAGCGAATCCAGCTCCTCTGCAGAGTCATACAAAGGAACAATCCGTGCGTCATGAATCATTTCAGTCATGAGTACAGCTGTATCCTTATTCTGGAAGATTTGCAGATTATTATTATAAAGACTCGGAACCATCGGCGGGCCGGCGTTAAAACCGATTATGCAACGCTCGGATAAGCCACGATCTTCAGGACCATCAGCGCCAATTCCTCCGGCCGAAATTCTCACCGGACGAGTATCATTAGTAGTGACACCACCATAGACACCCTGTCGCGCGACCACGCCTTCCTGCAACTCAGGCACTCGACCATCTGTGGGATAAACGATGTGGGAAGTTCGGACGTTTTCACCAATTCCTGCGTTCTCGACCCAGAAATCGTTGTACGAACCATCAACTCCTTCTATTGGTAATGCAGCATCGGAATTGGCATCCGCAGCGGCACGACGTCTTGCAGCTTCTTCAACCTCTTCCGCGGTTAGAAACTGCCTGTCGCCAAAACGAGCTGGGCGCTGCATGGGAACATTTGAGGACCAGTTCCACACTCCTTGTAAATCTGGCTGACCCCATTGGGTGCGGGGAACTTCATAGTCCTGAGCCGCGGCCGCAATCGAGAAAATTGCAGTTACGATGAGTGAAATCAATGAGCTTATTGTTTTCATGAAATGCACCGTGATTCTAAAAATTCAGTGTCGACACAATAGCTCAATCTGCTCTGGAAAGCACGTGTTTCAAGCCATCCAGCGATACCTTCATGCCTTGTTCAACCGTCGCTGCGGCGCGTTCTGGAGCAATTTCCGTTGTCCAGGTGAACAGACATTTGCCCTCCTCCTGCGTTAACTGGATGGTGGCTAAATGGTGCTCCAGTGGGTTCGGGGTTTTTATCGCAGAATACTGCAGACGATGATTAGCCCCATCGTTGACTAGAATCTTCTCCTGTATCTCTCCAATGCCTTCCATGGAAAAAGACCTGATTCCATCAGCTTCACTGATTTCATCCACCGCCGGAACCCAGTCAGAGCGCGTTACATCACTAATGATTTCCCAAACAGATTTCACGGAATGGGGTAATAATTCCTGCAATTCAACGATTTCCATCTTCCCCGCCTACTTAATGATTACGTTTTGTTAAGTCAATTTAGCATCGATTCAGATACTCATTAAACAATCTATTTTGTATGCTTAGAACACATTACCAATGGAGGATCAGATCACTGTCCTCTTGGGAAAATAAAAATACCAATCCCTAGGAGGTATCGATGAAACATCGGCGCCCGCAAGTCCAACTCTCTTTTCAATTTCTATTTTGTTTATTAGTCAGTGCTACTGCTTTTGGCCAATCTGGAAATTATGACTGGACCAGTCAGAATTTGAATATTCAAAACAGTCGTTTTGCCGAACTTGATCAGATCAACAAATCAAATGTAGCTAACCTAACTGAATCTTGGACATATTCGCCTGGACCACAGGACTCCATTCTGCAGGTCACACCTTTAGTGGCCAATGGAGTCATGTATCTTCATTCCGCTAACACAATGTTTGCGCTTAATGCAGCCAGTGGAGAAGAACTATGGCGGCGACCACTTGATCGCGGGCCAGCAGGCGGACCGGTAAGAGGATCCACATATGCCGAAGGACGAATATATGCCTATCGCGGAGCCGATCTTTACGCCTTCGATGCCGAAACCGGCGCAGAGATTCGGTCTTTTGGAGAGACTGGTTTCGTGCAAGTTGTGACCGATGCTCTTCGCCATAAGTACCCTGATGTTTATCCAAGTAATACTGATCCTATTAATCTGGGATATCGCTTAACCACTCCACCGACAGTACACGAAGGCAAGATGTATGTGGCCGCTGCTTTATCGGAAGGACACATTCCTGGAGGATTAGTTATCCGCATCGATGCCATTACTGGGACCGTAGAATGGGTTTTTAATACAGTGCCACAAGTTCCCAGTGATTCAGGTTGGGAAATAGCACGTGATACCTGGGGAACTGGTCAGCGAGCAGGTGGCGGTGTGTGGACTCCACCCGCAATCGATACAGAGTTTGGGTTGGTCTATGTAAATGCAGGTAACCCTTCACCTGACTATGATGGCTCTGCACGGGTTGGTGCTAACCTATTTACCAATGCCACTGTTGCCTTGGACATAAACACAGGTGAACTAGCATGGTATTTCCAGGCGGTACATCATGATCTTTGGGATTGGGATCATGTGACCGGACCTTTGTTGTTTGATGTCACTAATGAAGAAGGTGAAATAGTTAAGGGCGTAGCGGCTGGCGGTAAGAACTGTTTGTTTTACATGTGGCATCGAGAAACCGGTGAGCCACTTTTTCCAATGCCAGAAACTGCAATGCCAACAGAAACTGATGTACCAGGTGAGGTTGTTTATCCAACTCAACCGATTCCCCATAACGCTCGCGGTATTCCAATGGACCCCTTATGTGCAACTTACATTCCATTCGATGATCCAGAATTAGCAGCGCGCAGTAAGCAAATCTATACCCCTTATTCTCTGACAGAACCCTATATCGTTGCTCATGGAGGTTCGAGTTTTGGTTCAGCTTCATTCAGCCCAAGGACTCAACTTGTGTACATCACTGGTAAAAATGGTGCGATAAGTTTAACCGTTCGGCCTGTCGGTGACTCCTTAACTCCGGGGCCTGACGGCCGTGGTCATACTGAAAACTACGCAAGCCTAGATCGGGTATCAGAAGCCTACCCCGCATCTACAACCGTTTCTGCTTATAGTCCAATAGATGGTGAGCAAGTATGGCAAGCAGAACTGCCTGCACAATCAGCAATAGGAGCAAGCGGAAACCTAGTTACTGCGGGTGATTTGATTTTTCAGGGACTAGAAAGCGGCGCTTTCCATGCCTTGGATGCAGAGAATGGCGAGACGCTTTTTGTTTACCAAACATCTAGGAGTATCAGGTCGAGCCCATTGACCTACGCTGTTGAGGGTAGGCAATATATTTCAGTAGTTTCTACAAACACTGTTGTAACACTCACTCTGCCCTAAAGTGCCTACTTAAAAAAAGGAATCAGTATGCATGCATTAATTTTCGGATTATTAGTAGTGTTGGCACTGCCACTACTTATTTGTGGATTAGTTATTTACACCTGGCGCATCCGCCGAATTGTCATACCACAGAATATATCCGGCACAGCCCATGAGCCTTTTGGAGGCAGACTAGCAATGCATGTGGCGGGAACCTATAAAGACGAGGTTGCCTATAAAATAGCCCACCATACTCCCGGTTATGGTGGAATCGTTCGCTTCCTAGTTTGGGATACATTAGGGTTCTGCGCCAAACTCAGCGGTTTTAAAGGGAGTTTTTTTGCTTATCCAGGCCCTCGGCCTTCGACCCTAATGACCATGATGTCACACCGCGCCTATTTTTTTAATCAATCCATTCAAGACGTCCTAACCAGGGAGGATAATCCCGCAACCCAATTGGTCGTATTGGGTGCAGGTTTTGACACCCGCTGTTATAACTTGCCAGAAGGCAAGGACTTCAAATGCTTCGAAGTTGATATGTCTCCAACACTTAAGGCAAAAAAACGAGCACTCCAGTTAGCTGAAGTTCCTCATAACCATGTAACCTTTGTTGAGACTGACTTCAACCAAGAAACCTGGATGGAATCACTGCTGAACTCTGGGTTCAACCCGAACCTAACTACTTATGTCCTTTGGGAAGGTGTCACAATGTATTTGGTTGAAGAGGCCGTTCGCGACACCCTTAATCTGATCGCATCTTTACCCGTAGGCAGCGTAGTTGGCGCTGACTTTTTTTCCCAAGACCTTATTCAAGGTAATCCGCCTTTGGAGAAAATGAGCAAGAGCATGCATACGTCGATAAAATACTACAGTGAGGACCTCCAATTCGGTATACCAACAGGAGAAACTCTTTCTGAAGGACTTGAAGAATACCTGAGTGAAAGCGAGTTAAAACTTGCGCGCTTCGAGCACGTTGGTTCCACTGAAGATAAGAAACCGCCCTGGTACTTCTTCGCTCATATAGAAAAACACTAATTACTGCTTTTCGTATTTTCGCAACCGCCATGGCGCGACATCTGCCGCGTAAATTACGGTATCGTCATGAGACGAACTTATGCCCGACGCACCTGATATGCGGGTCTGATCGGCTAGACCTAAATCAGGGTCTGGAATAAAGTATTGTAAATCGCCAGTACGAGCACTACCTATATAAATACCTCGTCTGGTTCCAGGATTGGTATTCGCATTCGAAGTCGAGTCGGTAGAGTAAAGCGTGTCCGTTACTTTGTTGATATAAATTCCACTGGGCCTGCCGAAGTTTGACCATGCGTCAACAAAAGTACCATCCTGCTCGAAGATCTGAATTCGACTATTTCCGCGATCACCGACAAACAATCTTCCTTGAGAATCCATTGCAAGATCATGGGGTGTACTGAATTCTCCTGATCCTGACCCGCTCGTTCCCCATTCCAAAAGGTAATCACCATTTGCCGCATACTTCACGATACGATTGTTCGGCCCTTCGCCATCGGCAACAAATATGTCTCCATTTTCAGCAACAATAACGCTTGACGGGCGATTGAATATATATTGATCTTGACCAGTGATACCGGGCCGGCCCAAGGTCATCAGTAACTCACCTTCGGGATCGATTTTATGAACCACAGCCCCCATTTCACCTGGTGTCAAAGCAACATCCGTTATCCACATGTTTCCTTCATGGTCGACATTAAAACCGTGTGGCCTTCCCACAAGTCCTGTCCCAAATCCAGCGAGAAATGTTCCCTCAGGGGAAAACTTTAGAATAGGTGGATAACCAGACCAACGCCCCAGGCAATTGGCTGTCAATCCATCTGAATGCCCTGGCGCAACTAGTGGGTCTCCTAACACCACCTTAAAGCAGCGATGATAAACATAAACATTTTCTTCAGGGCCAACGCGAACCTGAATCATTTCTCCCCACCGGCCATCGTTTAGATGTGGTGGTGGATTTGGAGCTTCTGCTAATCGATAGGGATTTGTTTGTGCACTGGAAAGAATCGGCAACAGCAATCCAACTGAAATTGTAAACGTGCAAATTAATTTGGAAAGTAACATTTCAACTCCAGAAAGTTTCTCTAATTGGATCTGTAACTAGTTCAGAGAAAGCGCTGCCACTGGCTGCCGCCATCAACAGCAATACCCGCTCCGGATACATAACGTCCTGTGTCGGATGATAAGTAAACAATCGCATTTGCTATATCTTCACCCTCACCAAAGGTGCCAAGTGGAATATTTTTAGTGACTTGTTTTTCAAGACCTTGTTGGATAATTAGACGGTCCACTCCTTCCGTCCCCTTTATTGGCCCTGGATTAACCCAGTTTGCGCGAATGCCATATTTCCCCCACTCAACCGAAATAGTCTTCATTAAATTTTGTATGCCCGACTTAGCTGCTCCAGCATGTGCTGCTCCAGGCCAACCGAACTCGGCTTGACCGGTACTAATAGAAATTATTCGACCGCCATCCTTTGCAGCTTTCAAATGAATGAGCCCTGCTTGGCAGCAATTAAATGTGCCATTTAAATCAATCTCTATAACAGTGCGCCAACCATTCCAAGAAAGTTCTTCAGTCGGACAAATAAAATTTCCCGCTGCGTTGCAGACAAGAATATCGATGCCGCCAATTTCACCTGCAAGTTCATCGAAAGAATTCTTGATGCCATCAGGGTCGCGCACATCACCAGTGCGCCATGCGACGTCAATTCCATCGTCTTCTTTAAATGCTCTAACTGCTGCTATAAGGTTTTCCTCCTTTCGAGAAACAATTCCAACCTTCGCTCCCAAGGTTCCAAGTTTGCGTACAATAGAACTACCGATACCGGTAGCACCGCCGGTTACGATTGCGCTTTTACCGTTTAATATTCCTTCTGCGAAACTCATAACTTCTTCTCCACTTCCTTACTTATGGTCTTACTCGAACATATTTTTCAAAGCGCTGTCGACCAACTTGCCCCGCATAGATATTGCCTTCGTTGTCAGATGCTAAAAACTCAATGCCGCTGCCATTTTCAATTTCGTAATCTGGAATAAACTCGGTGACGTATCCGGTGGAAGCATCACCGATGCGAATGCCCCTCTCCCAACCGCGATTCCATTGTTCGCCAGACATACCATCAGCTACAAAAATTTTGTCATTGTCATCAATCCAAATTCCACTGGGTCGACCGAACTGAGTCCATATGTCTAATAGTTCACCGTCCTGATTAAAAATTTGAATTCGATTATTGCCCCGGTCAGCAACAAACAATCGGCCCTGAGAATCCATTTTCAAATCATGGGGATCATTAAAGCCTCCACTCTCACGGCTTGTATCATCAACCCCACCACCAAGTTGAAATAGAAACTCTCCATCGCTATTAAATTTAATAATGCGGTTGTTACCACCACGATGACCATCGGCAATCCAGAAATCACCATTGGGTTGCACGAGGACAGCTGCAGGTCCGTTAAAATGAGTTTCATCATCGCCCGGTACGCCGGCTTCACCCAAGCGCATTAATACTTCACCGTCCTGATTTATCTTAATGACCTGATGTCCCATACCTCGTTCTGTGCCAGGTGCTGCGCGAGCATCACCATCAGGCGCTCCTTCGGTAACCCAGAAATTACCATCGGCGTCCATATCAAACCCATGGGGCCAGGCAAAAATACCTGCACCGATACTTTTTACCGTGTTGCCTTCTTTATCGAGTTTATGAATCGGATGATGATCAGTACCTGCGCATTGATTGGCACTGCAGCGCTCAATAATCCAAATATGTTCACCATCAATATCAGGTTGTACTCCAGTTACTACTCCCATTGGCCTGCCGCCGGGTAGTTCACCCCAGTAATAAACAACCTGATAAGGGTTGTCTTGAGCAAAAGTTAGTATTGGAAATATCGCTCCCAGACAAACCACAGCTAAGACTTTGCATTTCTTAAGGAGAGGTGTGAAATCAGACATATAGCGCTCCTTTAGGGTATTGTTGTTGTCGCTATTCTAGATGGCGTCCATTCTTATACGCTTAGGCGATAACTACAAGGAGCAGTGTGGGAGAAGAACTAAAAAATAGAGTGAGAACGGGGTCTATCGGACGCAATTCAGATCCGCAAGAAGTTGTTCAGATTCTTGAACTGAACGATCAGGGAAGAAATTGATAGAAACCATTTCCTCAAGCTGATCTATGTCGGCAACATGACCGCAATAAGATTCAAACTGTCCCAGATCTTTCGGAAATACGAATGCCACGAAATCATCATCGTGAGCTACGATCTTGAAATAAGCTGCAGGCTCAATCGATGTTGTTGTTGGCGTCCTAGAAAAATTGCTGATCAGGAAAAGCGGACCGGTGATAACTTGCAGCTCTTCGGTTTTCATTACCAATGCATTAAGTCGTTGTTCCAATTGCAACCATGGGCCCAAACGAAGTGGTTTCGGCATTGGAACCATATTGGTTAGATTATTTAAGTCATTCCAATAAGGAGTGTTAGCAAAAGAAGTCATAGGCGCTAACCTGGCACTTTCTTCTACTTGTTCCGGCAATTCACCTAATCCTGCATAAGGATTATTGCTAACTGCTACTTCCGCCAAACGTAATTCAGAAGTGGTTATCTCCAATACATCATCAACACTGGAGAATTCCAGCAATCGATCCGGCTGCCATACTCTAGGTAACAAAGAAGCAACTCCAATAGCATCTTTAGTTAGCCGATAGGAAACCCAATCCGCTAATCCCGTATCACCATTCAAGCCTGCTGCATAAACATGATGTATAACAACATTTGCGCGGGTAGTAGCCATGGAAGACTCATACTGTGGACAGGCTCCATCACAGTGCGTCACGATTACATCTTGCCCAAAAGCATTAGCCGTGAACAGCATTGCACTCGATATCAGGAGTAGTCTTGTAAGATGTTTGTAAACAGAAAGAACCATTTGGGAAAGCTACCAAACTTCACAGAGCTTTTTGCTCTGTAGGGTTGAAGTTATAGAATTTTACGTCAAAAAAGTAGAAAACGCTCGGTTTAAAAAAGGGGTAAGCCTCAGTTTCACGTTCGGGCCAGTTTAGCTCTTGCGTCTATGTGAACTCCATTTCCTATTTATTGTCGATATTTGAACTTACAAAAACCAAACGCCATTAGTGAATTGGCAATCCATAGAATCCAGCACCATATGGACCACCAGCCCAATGCCTACGATGCGAGTTTTAGGATGAATAAGTAACAAAAAATACAGCGGCATAACCAAGGGCTCATGTAACGGGTGAAAACCGATACTGCATCTACCTGGGTCGTAAATTGGGTCCGCAAGTAGGTGATCGACATCTACCAGCATGGTGGCCATCATTATCAAATAGCTGATTTGCCACCGCTTACTATAGAAAGCTGCGGTAATACCCGCAGGCACTAAAAAATGAAGAAATAGGTGAAAGGAGAATATCGCCAAAACTTTCTACTGACTTAACGCATATACCCAGATAGCCGCACCACCTTTTGGTGCATCGTTAACGGGCATCCCTTCTGGTTCGGCAAAAATGTCATACATGCGGGCCCAATCATTAACATGATAACCAGTTTGGCCTACCACAATAGCTAGATACTGAACTCCATCTACTGCATAGGTAATGATGTTAGAACTTGGCACATCGTCCAGTATTCCTTCCCAGAGAATTTCACCGGTTTCGTCATTGAAAGCACGAAAATTGTGATTTAAATCTCCGGCGAAAACCAAGCCACCAGCAGTTGCCAGAATCGAACTGATTACCGGGCTCGGTTGATGATGGATCCAATCGAACTCCTGATTTTCTAAGTCCAGAGCCTGCACCCGCCCCATATTGCCATCGCTATCGGGAAACAGTGCCTCACTCATTTGAATATTAGTGGTAAGAATCTGATAGCGACCGTCCGGCCCTACTTCCAGACAGCCTTCATTCAAAGGCAAATAGAGGCGTTTAGTGTTGGGGTTGTATGCTGCCGGAGGCCAGCTCTTAGCACCATAATGATTGGAACAGATCAAGCGCTGTTCTTCTAGTTGGGGAATCGTGTAAGGATTAATACTTTTATAACCGGTTTGCGGATCGATAGCATCGACTACGTTTTGCAGACCCATATCCATCGAGAACAAGTACTCGCCGGTAGCGGCATCAACAGCATCAAGAATTCCTAACTTACCCATATTAACGACAGCTTTGCGTTCCTGACCGTTAACATCTATTTCAATGATTTGTCTTTCAAATGCCCAATCCAGATCCCATTGATCATTTTCGAGATGTTGGTAGTACCAAACCAATTCACCGGTATCAGGATTCAAGGCAATGGTGGCATTGGTATAGAGTGCATCGTTAGTAATGCCATCGATGTTGACCGGATAAAGTAGCGGTGCCGTGTTATAGGTCGGTGCGACGCCAAAATAAACGAGATTCAAATCGGGATCGTAGGCACCGGCATTCCAAACCGAGCCTCCACTGCGTTCTTCAATCGGAATGCCATTCCAACTATGTCCCCCTGGCTCACCTGGACGTGGAATCGTATAGAACCGCCATTTGTGTTCTCCTGTGATTCGATCAATCCCATCAATCCAACCCCCTTCAGGAATTCGCAAAGAAGTAATGCCCTGGATTACCGTATCGCCTACAACAAATGGCGCCATCCGCAAATGGTAACCCTCGTATTTTTCGTCAAAAGTAATTGCATGATCCCAGACTAATTCTCCAGTTCGTGCATTGAGTGCCAGTACATGAAGATCAGAGGTTGGTACGTAAACTAAGTCACCATGTAAGGCGACACCTTTTTTCTGACTGGCTTGTACTTCGGATTGGTGTTCATAGCGCCATAACAAAGCGCCATTGCGGGCATCAATTGCAAGAACCGTATCGGGAAAAGTGAACATGTACATGATGCCGTTATGGACTAGAGGGCCTGGATTGTTGACGCCGGTTTGAAGTGGCATACGCCAGCTAAGATCTAATTCACTGACAGTTTCACGGTTGATTTGATCCAGAGAACTGAAACCGTGATTATCGTAACTGCCTTGCCAGATCAACCAATCGTTATCTGGTGGGTCGAGTAGCATTGCATCAGTAACTGTTGTGTATTGCTGTAATACTTCTTCGGCTTGCACCGCAACTGTAATGGATAGTTCAGAATTAGATTCAATGAGTTGAGGGAGTAGCAAACCTGAATCTAAATCCAGTGCAATGATGTTAGCTGCTTCGACACCATTAAAAGCTAATATATATGCTGTTAAAGCCTGATAGTCTGTATCTACGAGTATCGATTGATTGCCAGGGGGCATACGTCGCAGATCAGTTGCCAAATTGTTAAGTTCGGCTCCACTCCATTTTGCTGCAAAAGTGCTGTCTGCCAATCCTGGAATAACTGCAGCTCCTTCCAGGTTCATCCCGTGACAGCTGGCACAGTTCAGGTCATAGATTTCTTTGCCAGCTTCAACTTGGTCGTTTGTAAAAGAGACAGTTTGAGCTATTACGGAAAATGTACTTAGCGAAAAAACAATCGCAGCTGCGATTTTTTGAAGTCTGGCACCAAACGTTTTATAACGAAGAAACTTCATAATCAGTCAGGTAATGCAAAGGTGATCATTTCAGCAGTATCGAATCTACCACCAGCAACAGCAATGTACTGCCTACCTTCATTTAGGTATGACATCACGGGACCATGAAGGCGACGATCTAACATAACTTCACCTACTTTTTCTCCAGTATGTTTGTCATAGGCAACTAACACTGATCCATCAGCATCTTCGTGAACTTCATCTTTTTGTGGCAGATGAGAAATCACTAAGCCTTTAGTTATTAAGATACCGCCTTCAGCTGAAACATCGGTAAATACAGATCCTAGATCGGGCAAATCTAAATGCTCTAATAACGGATGATTTGCTGGTCCTTTTCCAAAGGGCACCTGCCAAACGTGTTCACCAGTATTTAAATCAATCGCGGTGATGCGCCGATACGGAGGTTTAATCAAAGGTAAACCCATAGGACCAATGTTACGTTGTACGTTGATTACATAGGGCCAATCAGAATCTGGATCGTTAGGAGGAACCAGAGACATGGCATAAGGACGAGTGTGAGATGGGACGTACAGAATGCCAGTTCCAGGATCTATGTTTGCGCCAGGAAAGTTTGCACCACCGCCTGCTCCGGGTAAAAACACAGTAGCATCTTTACCATCAGTGCCTGCTACGATTGGAGGGGTAAACAGCGGCCCCAATACAAGTTTTGAAGCAATTTCCTGCGCAGCCGCATGAATTTCCGGCGTGAAATCAATGAGATCTTCTTCCGTCATTCCTTGTTTCTCAAATGGTGCAGGTTTAGTTGGAAATGGTTGGGTTGGATGGGTTCTTTCTCCTGGTACATCACTGCGAGGCACTGGTCGCTCTTCGATTGGCCATACTGGCTCACCAGTAATGCGATCAAATACATAAGTAAATCCAGTTTTGGAAACCTGCGCTACAGCTTTAATAGGTTCCCCATCGACAACGATATCTACCAGGTTAGGTGCAGAGGCAACGTCGTAATCCCACAAGCCATGATGTACAGTTTGGAAATGCCAGATTCGTTCACCGGTATCTGCATCTAAGGCGACGATGGATTCGGCAAACAGATTTTCACCCAGGCGTTTACCTCCCCAATAGTCATTGGTAGGTGTAGAGGTGGGAAGATAAACAATACCGGCTTCATCGTCGGCCGACATAAATGTCCATACATTCGTATTACCTGCTTCGCGCCAGGAATCATTTTCCCAGGTCTCTGCTCCGTATTCTCCATCCTGGGGAATTGTATTGAATCGCCATTTAAACTGGCCGGTGTAAGTATCATAGGCACGAACATGTCCGGGAGGACTGCGATTAAAAAGTGTGTAATCGAAAATTTTGGAACCAATAATTACAGAAGAACCAACCGCAATAGGTGGGGCACCATGGGTAATATTGTCAATTTCGAATTCCAGTTTGCCGAAGTTACTTCGCAGATCAACGAAACCATCTTCACCAAAGTTTGGATCAGGTTGCCCAGTATGAATATCAATTGAAACTAATTGCTTGCCGAGAGTGGCAATGAAAATTCTTTCGATGTCGCCATCGGTCCAGTACTCGATACCGCGAGTTTGCGCCGGAGAGAATACTGGTCTACCGAGGGCGTAACTCTCTGGATCAAAGCTCCAGATTAGTGCTCCAGTAGTTGGGTTTAAAGCAACTACCTGACCATGATTGGTATTTGTGTACATGACTCCATCGACCAACAAAGGGACGGCGCGATAGTGACCTGTTGCATAGGCCAAATCGCGTGGCAAATTTACATCGATGGATTGCCAACGCCAGGCAATTTCGAGCTCATTGAAATTGTTTTTATTAATTTGCTCCAGAGGAGAATACTTATCGGAGAAGTGACTGCCACCGGCGTGATGCCATTCCCCTATTATGGGAGGATTTATCTGCCCAGGTTCTGGTGCACAAGAAAACAGCACTGCAGCGACTAGACTAATGGCGATCTTGTTTTTCATTGTATTTCGCTCATAAGGTCAGGGCTGCACAGTGTATCAAAATCCGTCTGGTTGAGAACGCAATCTACTATGATATGATCTCGCTTAGTGAGGGCAGCTATGAAATATAAAATTTCTGTTAGGCTCCGGTCTTTAGTCGTTGGCGGATGGGTAATCGCAATATCGAGTTTCTCTTCTATGGCTACGGCTCAATCTAGAACTGGTGTTGATATCGATACGCTTGGCCCTCAAATTGGGGAAACTGTACCCCAGTTCGAATTGCCAGATCAAAATGGCAAGCTACAATCTTTGGATTCAATTCTCGGGCCTAACGGTGCGATGTTACTGTTTCATCGTTCTGCAGATTGGTGACCCTACTGCAAAGCGCAACTCGTGGAGCTGCAAGATAGATTAGAAGAGCTGCAAAGCGCAGGCATCGGTGTGGCTGCAATTAGCTACGATTCAGAAGATACTCTTTTTAAATTCGCGGAGCGCCGCGGGATTACTTTTCCACTTCTTTCTGATGACGATTCGGTGGTTATTACCGATTTCGGAATCCTAAACACTATCGTGGCTGAAGGATTAGGGGCTCGAGCGGATGATCCGGATGTCACGGCAGATGTACACAGATTTGTTGCTGCTGAAGTCTTTGATTCTCCTGGGCTGAGGCAAATGATTAATGGAACACCGTTTCCCGGAACATTAATGTTGGACGCAAATGGCGTTGTGACTTCGCGTTATTTCGAAGAGTTCTATCGAGAACGAGTTACAACTTCTTCTGTGATGCTAAAAGAAGGAATCGCCCTAACTCCCATCGCTGCCATCGAAGGAACCTCAGCGCAATTAAGTTTCACCGCCTATCCCAGTAACCCCATTGTTACAAATGGTTCGCGTTTTTCTATTGCAATTGATGTTGTTCCCAATGAGAACATGCATGTGTATGCGCCGGGAGCAGAGGAGAAAGGTTATCGAGTAATAGGGCTAAACATGGCGCCTTCGGACTATGTCAATTTTGAAGGAGTGGAATTCCCTGAGTCTGAAATCTATCACTTCAAACCATTAGATGAGTATGTGCCTGTTTACCAGCGCCCGTTTACGATCTTACAAGAAGCAATAGTTGCCACATCGGCAGACAAAGAAGAAGAATTACGAGATATAAGTGCACTGACTCTGTCCGGAACGTTAGATTATCAAGCGTGCGATGACGCTATTTGTTATCTGCCAATGTCAGTACCCGTGACCTTTACCCTCGAGTTTGATCACTTGGACTATGAGCGCGCTGCCGCTCGTTAATTGGCTCGCATACAATTTCATTTGAACCAAATCAGTTCAGACTATGAGCTTTGTTTAACCAAACATATCGAACGGTTGGAAACGACCATTCAATAACCCCAGCTCTGCGTCATGGCCTAGCCAACCTTGGATCATAGTTTGATAAACCCGACGGAAGTCAGTGGTATGGCCAAGATTATCACCTTCAGCGAGATTAGTCAGACTCGGTAGATCACCGTAATGACCACCTTTTACTTTGCTACCCACTACGAACATCGCATTAGCAGCACCATGGTCCGTCCCAAGGCTGACATTTTCAGGTACACGACGACCAAATTCGGAAAAGATCATTAGTGCCACATCATCTGCTCTGCCAATTCTTTCCAAATCTCTAATGAACGCAGCAACAGCATCAGAGGTATACGTTAACAATCGTCGATGAACATTATTTTGGAACACATGAGTATCGAACGCATTGTTGCGATAGGAAACGTAGTACAGTTTAGTAGGCATGCCTGCATCGATTAAAGATACAACTTTTGGCAAGTCGAGACTGTTAACACCGTAATCAACTGGCGAGTTGTAATTCGACCATGCCTGCCTTACTAAAGCAGACGCGTCATTAGCGCTACGTGCAATATCTAAGAGATAACGTCGAGACGGATTATCCACATTGCCAACATCTGGCACTCTTTCTAATGCATTTTTTTCTTCATGAAAAGCTTCGCGTACAAATCTATTGGGTTGATCAAATACGACAGGGACGTGGCTTTTACTGCGAACTGCAAGGGATTGACGGGCGGCTACATTTACTAAATAGTTAGCCGGGGCAGATGGTTCCATATCGTCGGCCAAACGCCCTACCCAACCGTACTCTTCGCCGCTATTAGGCGCAGCGGTGTGCCAATAAGCCATTGAAGTGAAGTGGGAAAAGGATGGATTGTCATAACCACAACCGTGGACTATGGCCATCTTGCCGTCTTTAAATAGGCTCTCCAATCCAGCCATTCCGGGATTCAAACCAAAATGATCATCGAGAATTCGTAGGTCGCTTTTAGGCAGCCCGATTTCTGGACGATGACGATAATAAGCATCATCTCCATAAGGAACGACAGTATTTAGACCGTCGTTACCGCCAGATAATTCTAGAATAACAAGAATTTTTCCATTAGCTGCTGCACTAGCCGCAGCTTCCGCAACTCGACCAAACATGGAAGGCGCGAGACTAGAGCCTGCAAGGCCAGCAATTCCTAAAGCACCCATGCCTTTGCGCAGCACTTCACGACGTTTCACTTTATCTTTGAACAAATCTTTAGTTTTCATAACTTTTCTTCTTGGACTAGATTTATTATTAACTTAATTGGTATTCAGGCTGACTCAATAACAGATGTAAAGTCATTCTAAGTGAATCTTCCATATAGGATTCTGCTTCTACAATATTCGTTGTGCCAATTTCATTGCTAAGAAAATCTATCAGCATGCTTCGAGCGTCCGTTCCAGGAGCAACCCGCATAAATCTCGCTATAAAGTAATCAATTACTTCAGCAGTATTGGTTAACTGCTGATCCATTACCATTTTACTTAAATTTAACCGCGCTGTGTGACGAGGAATCGGCTTAACTCGCTCAATGGCCATTTGCCAACCGCGGAAACTTCCATAGCGAGTATTAAAGTCTTCATCTCTGTCTGCAAGCATATTTGATTCAGCCATTATCTGCCCTTCGCCAATACTGGAGGGTTGAGTCGCTGAAGTGATATCTAGTCCTTCACGAATACGGCGGGCAACACTTTGAATCTCACGACTCCCATTGCGGCGATCGGAAGGAATAAAATTTATGTCTGGGAACAAGACATCGCGGGCAAAGTTTCCTCGTTCCAGCAATAAACCTGGAGTTATCCAGCTTCGTCCGCCTGCCCAACCAGCCACTGTTGGGGGCCTAAACAAAGTCTGCCCCAATGCCCCTGTGGCGGAATTAAAATCAGGAACACCGGGTACATCTTCTAGTCCCAGTTTCACATAGGTGGAAACTGCTAGCTCTATCGGGCTCTTGATGTGAGTTCCAACCGAGGCAGCACTATAGAAATCTTTAGACTGGAATATCGTTTCTAGCAGGGGCGCAACTTCATAATTGGAATCACGGAACACATTGCCCAATTCATTTTGCAACTCAGAGCTAAGATCATCGCGAACGAAGAATCGATAGATCTTTCCAGCGATATACTCAGCAGTAACCGGTTGCTCCATGATAATGTCAATTACTTCAACACCGTCAAGGTTTCCGCTGCGCCCTAAAAATTGTTTAACACCATTGTCGTGCTCATCTTCATTAATGACGAACTCAAGATCAGCATAATTCCATCCAGTAAACGCACGTGCTGCTTCTCGAATGTCTCTTTCACTGTAATTACCTACACCCATGGTAAACAGTTCCATGATTTCACGGGCAAAGTTCTCATTTGGCGCACCTTTTACATTCACGCCTGCATCAAGAAAAGAGAGCATGGCTGGGTCTTGGGCAACCGCCACCATAAGATCACGAAAATTCCCAGTTCCCATTTCTTGAAAAAGTTCAATTTCGATTAACAGTTTGCGATAGTCGCGCACTTTACTTTCGTTAACTGCATAGTGGCCATGCCAGAACAAGGCCATTTTTTCCTGTAATGGATTATTGGAATCCACCATGCGATTCGCCCACCAATAGGCGACCCGATTAGTCTCCAGCACACTCGCTCTCAGCCAATAAAAGAATTTATTTACGACCGGTTGCAAACGACGATTGCCAGTAGGCTTAACTTTTATACCTAATGCTTCCCCAGTCTCTTTAGCTAAATCAGTTGTAGCCGGTCGACTTGGAGGAAACGGCTCTAATCCTGGATCGTGAATTCCAGAATGGTCGAAGGGGTGCGAACGAATGTTCGCGGCAGGATCAAAATAGACTAAGCTGCGCACTGCTTCACTAAGGGACATAGACGCCAGCAGGTCAATGTCAGCGGGAGTACCGCCAAATCCGGCTCGCTCTAATAAGTGCGCTGCTCGGTCATAATTCCAATCAGTATTGGCAAGGGGTGAAAGATCGTCTTGCCAAGAAATGATGCCTCCTTGCTGCGCAAGAGCTGGGCTGCACATCAATAACGCCGCAATACTCGCGCCCCCAAGGGCTATTGTTATTCGTCCTCTCATGAGGTTTTCTCCAAGTTCTTTCTTCTGCTTCTAATTGCGCCATCCAACTGTAGTCTGTTTTTTGATTTCGGTGAACACCCAGAAGGGTACGATGAAGCAACTCAACTCTAATTGTTTAGCGCTTACAAAACTAGTCAGGTAGTGAGAAAACTAGCAATTCGTCGTCGTTGTCACGACCACCCCCGGCAACCGCAATGTATTGCCTGCCTTCGTGCATATAGCTCATGGGTGGACCATGTAGACGCTGATCTACTAGCACTTCCGCTAAGGTCTCGCCGGTGTTCTTATCCAAGGCCACAAGAATCGAACCATGGGCTTGTGGGTCAATCTCATCTTTCTGGGCTAGAAATGACACTAGAAGAGTCTTTGTAACCAGGATGCCACCTTCTGCAACAACGTCATCATAGACAGATCCCAGTGGCGGTAAATCCAGATGCTCCAGCATAGGGTGATTGGCTGGCCCCATTCCAAATGGAATCTGCCATACATGGTTGCCTGTATTCAGGTCTATTGCAGTAATTCGACGATAAGGTGGTTTTAATAAAGGCAATCCAAAAGGTCCTACTTGTCTTTCCATCTGGATGACAAAGGGCCAGTCCGAGGTGCCCTCGGGTGGAGCAATTAAAGACATACCATGGGGACGCGTTGCTGAAGGTATATATAAGATGCCTGTTTCAGGATCGACACTGGCACCAGGGAAATTCGCGCCACCACCAGCACCGGGCACAACAAAGGTTGCTAGTTTGTCATTCTCGCCGCGAACGATTGGAGGTGTGAAAATTGGACCCAAGACAAAATTGTTAGCAATTTCTCGAGCTTCTGCAGCTATCTCCGGTGTGAAATCAATTAAGTCGTCTTCAGTTACACCCTGACGATCGAATGGAGCAGGCTTGGTTGGAAACGGTTGGGTTGGGTGAGCCCGTTCGCCCGGAACTGTACTAGGTGCGACTGGTCTTTCTTCGATAGGCCATACCGATTCGCCAGTAATACGATCGAATACATAGGTGAAGGCTGTTTTAGATACCTGAGCGACAGCTTTAATCGGTTCACCATCGACAACGATGTCCACTAGGTTTGGCGATGAACCAATATCGTAATCCCACAGACCATGATGAACTGTTTGGAAATGCCAAAGCCTTTCACCGGTTTCAACATCCAGCGCAACCAGAGCTTCGGCGAACAAGTTTTCTCCAAGACGCATTCCACCCCAGTAATCATTAGTTGGTGTGGAAGTGGGCAAATAAACAATGCCAGCTTCTTCATCGGCAGACATAAATGTCCATACATTAGTATTGCCTGCCGTGCGCCAAGAATCGTTTTCCCAGGTTTCATTTCCATACTCGCCGTCTTGGGGAATGGTGTTGAAGCGCCACTTTAATTCACCGGTATATGTATCGTAGGCACGAACATGGCCGGGCGGGGAACGATTATACATACCATAGTCAAAAATCTTTGAGCCAACGATTAAGGAATTACCAATCGCAATCGGTGCGGCGCCTGCAGTAATAAAATTTGATTCAAATTCTAAGCGACCAAGATTCTGGCTAAGATCGATAAAACCATCTTCACCAAAATTTGGATCCGGTTGTCCGGTTGCAACATCTAGAGATAAAAGTTGCTTTCCTAGGGTGGCTACAAAGATTCGCTCGATGTCACCATCGGTCCAGTACTCAATGCCGCGAATCATTATGTTGGTTTGGATGGGAGAGCCATAACGATAACTTTCGGGATCAAACAGCCATAATTCTTCACCTGTGGCTGGATCTATAGCGGCAATCACGCCGTGATTGGAATTGACATACATGATGCCATTAACCACCAGTGGAACAGCACGATAATCAGCAGTGGCGTAGCCAACTCCATCAGGCAAGCGTAAATCGGCTGATTGCCAACGCCAAGCTACTTCGAGATCGGCAAAATTTTCTGCATTTATTTGGTCAAGGGGCGAATACTTAGCCTGGCTATGGTCACCACCAGCGTGGCGCCAATCTCCAGCAAATTCACTAACAGGTTCTGAATCATTCTCACTGCAACCCACTAATAAAGAAGTAAGAACCAGGACTAGTACTAAGAAAAATGTGCGATTCATTTTTATTGGGCTGCGCAGGATTTAGGCCAGTGTACCAAAAGCCATGATGAGCAGATATGAATCGTGTGGTGAAGTTAAAAATACAAAGTTCCCAACTAATTAGTTAAGAACTTTACAATATCTACCGATTACGTCTATTGGCTCTACCCGCGCCCGGGCTGCGACCACCAATGCCGACTGAACTGCCAGCTCTGGTACCACCCCCTCCGATTGATTGTAGCCTGTTACTAGAAAAAGAAGGTGCACTACGATTGGGCCTGACTGAAGGCGCGCTTCTGGTTTGTGGTCGTGATATTTGCGGTCGTGATTGTTGTGCACGCTGCATGGAGGAAGATCCCCGTCGATTTGAATTAAACGCACTGGAACGCTGACTGCTATTAGAGCGAATACTTGGGGCTTGCCTTCTTGGTGCAGAAATCTGTGCGCGTGGCCGAGCCGAAGG
>JBJLER010000089.1:0-21067 GCA_045565735.1 Pseudohongiellaceae bacterium | reverse complement strand
TCATCAGCGAAAAGTCGGTCGCCATGGAGTTGATCAAATTCGGTAAAAATATGTTCGATGTAATCCATTGTATATGGGCGCAACGGATGGCGAGCGACTTGAGAGATTTGCCATGGGCTTAAATTGGCATAAATCTTTTCGGTAAGTTTTGTGCTTTTGTGCTTGAGATTCTCGATTTCTTCAGAGATGTTTATTTCATTGTCCGAACCCACCAGGCGCAATTCGCTAATCTTGGCTTCTAACTCGGCGATAGGTTGTTCAAATTCGAGGTAGTTCGGGTCCATTATTGCGAAAGGAACCTGCGTCGGTTCTGTACTTCTCCATTAAATAAGTCTAATTCAGATTTGATGTTCGCTTGTAATCTAATTCAACCTGATCTTTGCCGTACTCCATCCTTAAGCTCTGCAGCAAATCATCAGTTGGAGACACTATCCAATCTTGGCCCAGCATTATACACCCTCTCGAGCCTGGACGCTGATAGTTGATGACTACCTGACATCCCTCTTGGGGTGTCTTTTGAGGGGGTTTCTTTTGACCTTTTTGAATATCGGCAGGGCCGGCAGTATCAGGGATAGGAACCTCTGCATTTGCAGGTTCCTTTCGGTAGGGCTCGAGAATATTCGCCAAGTGCTGACAAAAGCCTGACTGCAAATCTTCCGAACTGAGATTGAGAGCGAGTCGATGAGCAAATTTCTTTCTCGCTTGAGCTAGAGTCATTACCTGTTTAGCTCTACCACGCATACCACCGTTATAATCATCTACACTGACAGTGCATTCCACAACGAGAATTAAATCTCTCTGCATTAGCTCTCGATATTTTTCATATTCCTTAGCAAACAAGGAAACTTCAAAGCGGCCGCTACGATCATCCAGAGTAAGAAAGGCAATAGTATCCCCAGCTTTGGATTTCTGCGTGCGAAAGCCATGAAGCAATCCGGCAACCAATTGGGCTCCTCGTTCTGGCCTTAAGTTCGCAATACGATCTTTAGTTATATGAGCTAACTCTGGCAAAAATTCGTCGATAGGATGCCCTGACAAATACAAACCCAAGGTATCTTTTTCTGCTGAGAGCCGCTCCTGTTCTGCCCAAGGTTTAAAGCTGTGACGAGTTTGAATTGCGGTTTCAATTTCTGGTTCGGTCGGTGCAATTTCACCAAAAAGATCTTCAACCCCGCTCGCTACGTTACGACTGGATTGTTCAGCTGCCCTCATGGCTCCAGGCAACGCCACGCTCAAGTATGCACGGGAGTGATCGAAACCCCCTTCCACCAGTTTATCTAGCGCTCCTGATCGAATTAGTGCTTCCATGGTACGTCTATTTACTGTTTGTGAATCGAGACGCTTACACATGTCTATCAAACTCACGAAACGCTTTTCTGCTCGTACTTTTAATAAATTTTCGACCGGGCCTTCGCCCAAACCGCGAATCGCCCCTAGGCCGTAAACAATTTCGCCTGCGTCATTTACCGTAAAATTATATTGTCCGACGTTTACATCCGGCGGGACAATTTTCAGTTTCATTGAATAGCACTCATCGATAAGAGTTACTATCTTGTCAGTGTTCTGCATATCTGCAGACAAAACCGCAGCCATGAAATAGGCTGGATAGTGCGCTTTTAACCAGGCAGTCTGATAAGAAACTAGAGCGTAAGCCGCAGAGTGAGATTTATTGAAACCATAACCGGCGAATTTCTCCATTAAATCAAAGATTGACTCAGCTAACTCTTCATCGACGCCTTTTTCTACCGCCCCTGCTCTAAACGTTTCGCGTTGCCTTGCCATTTCAGCAGGGTCTTTCTTCCCCATTGCTTTGCGAAGAATATCCGCACCACCCAAGGTATAGCTGGCGAGCACCTGGGCAATCTGCATTACCTGTTCTTGATAGAGAATTATCCCATAGGTATTGGACAATACTGGTTCTAGATCCTTATGGTCATATACCGCACGAGTTCGACCGTGTTTGCGATCGATAAAATCATCGACCATTCCTGATCGCAGAGGCCCGGGGCGGAAAAGAGCTACCAAAGCAATAATATCTTCGAAACGGTTTGGCACTAAGCGCTGAATTAACTCTTTCATGCCGCGAGATTCCAATTGGAATACAGCGGTAGTTTCTCCTCGTTGTAATAAGCGATATACAGATTCATCATTTAACGGAAGTGAATTAATATCGATTGGGTTTTCGTTAGGAGCAAGCTGCTCATTGATCATCTTTACTGCCCAATCAATGATGGTAAGCGTCCTTAAACCAAGAAAATCAAACTTCACCAACCCTGCCGTTTCAACGTCGTTCTTATCGAATTGAGTCACCAGCCCATGACCTGATTCGTCACAGTAGAGTGGCGTGAAGTCGGTTAACTTGGTAGGTGCTATTACCACTCCACCAGCATGCTTCCCTACATTCCTGGTAATCCCTTCCAGTTTGTACGCCATTTCAATAATTTCTTGAGCATCATCATCGCTATCGACGAATTCGCCTAACAAAGGTTCTACGTCGAAAGCTTTTTTTAAGGTCATCCCAGGATCGAAAGGAATTAACTTCGAAAGTTTATCGGCTAGAGCGTAGGGCTTACCCTGCACCCGCGCCACATCTCTCACTACTGCTTTCGCTGCCATGGTGCCAAATGTGATGATCTGAGAGACTGCGTCCTTACCATACAATTCAGCTACATGTTGAATTACTCTATCGCGCCCCTCCATGCAGAAGTCGACATCAAAATCAGGCATGGAAACACGTTCAGGATTCAAAAACCGTTCAAAGAGTAAGTCGTATTTGAGAGGGTCTAAATCCGTAATACCAAGTGCGTAGGCTACAATTGACCCAGCGCCAGACCCTCGGCCAGGACCAACAGGGATTTGGCAATCCTTCGCCCATTGTATGAATTCCATCACGATGAGAAAGTAACCAGCGAATCCCATCTGATTGATAATTTCTAACTCGATCTGCCAATCGTTCTGTATAGGGGGTAATTTTTTCTTTGTTGCTAGCTTCATCACCAAACAATTTTTGTAACCGGTTTGATAGCCCTTCCTCGCTGAGCTGACATAGATAATCATCAAGTGCTACGTCCTTCGGGGCCGGATAATTCGGAAGATGGGGCTTACCTAGATCTAGAGCGAGATTACAGCGCTTTACGACTTCATAGGCGTTCTCTATAGCCTCCGGAATATCTCCGAAAAGATCAGTCATTTCCGCAGAGCTTTTTAGATATTGTTGTTCCGTATAGTTGCGCGGTCGGCGGGGATCATCCAGCTCGCGGCGCTCATTGATGCAAACTCGAACCTCGTGGGCATCAAAATCTTCCTGCTCAATAAATCGCACATCGTTGGTTGCAATTACTGGACATTGACTCTCGATTGCCAGGTTCACTGCTCTTTCGATATAAGCCTCTTCATCAACCTTTCCAACCCGTTGCAACTCCAAGTAAAAAGAATCTGGAAACAGTGATTGCCACCTTGAAAGTAAGGTTTTGGCTTGCTCAAAATCGTCGCCAAGCAACTCAATACCAATATCGCCACTTTGTGCTCCTGATAATGCGATTAACCCCTCTGTCATCCCATCAAGACTGTCTAAGGCCAGAACTGGTTCACCGTGCGTTTCAGAATCGGTATAAAGTGCGGAAATAATATTGGTTAAGTTGAGATATCCTGTACGATCTTTAACCAGCAATACGATACGACTGCGGATCCCTTGTTTGTTTTCCACCAATACATCAACACCGCAAATCGGTTTAATTCCAGAATTAGCTGCGCCGCTGTAAAACTTAATCAATCCAAACAGATTCGACACATCAGTAATTGCCACTGCAGGCATATGCAGCTGCTGCAGGCTATTAATTAAGGCAGGTATAGTGACTAAGCCGTCACTGATGGAGAATTCTGTATGCAGCCGAAGGTGTATAAATGGTTTGCTTAGTGCGGGTTCAGCCATTCGTGACTTTATCTAGATCTGCAGCTACCACAAAAACGCTCGGCGTCTACTAAAAATAAGAAGCCACAATATACAGTCCGACGGTTTAGCTGGACAGGATTATTTGAGTAAATTTGCTACCGGCGCAAATGTACGCCGATGTAAAACACATGGTCCTAAAATTTCTAGCGCCTTCAAATGTTCGCTGGTGGGATAACCCTTATGTTTTGCAAATCCATACCCCGGAAAAACCTGTTCAAGAGCCACCATTTCCGCGTCGCGAGTAACCTTGGCTACGATTGAAGCCGCTGCAATTTCAGCCACCCGCTCATCTCCTTTCACTACTGCCTGGGAAGAATAGCGCCACTTCGGTAGTTGATTGCCATCAACGTAAACAAACTCGGGCTGGATGGATAAACCCCGAGCTGCTCTTTCCATGGCTAGCAAGCTAGCGCGAAGAATATTACTTTCATCGATCTCGGCCACAGTAGCCCGAGCAATGCTAATACCTAATGCCTTGTCCTGGATCTGGGCAAAACAATCCAGTCTTTGGCTTTCACTGAGCTTCTTCGAGTCATTCAAGCTGGAGATTGGCTTGGCCGGGTCAAGAATCACTGCTGCAGCTACTACATCACCGGCAAGCGGACCTCGCCCTACTTCATCGACTCCGGCTATCACGCGATCATGGCTGTGTATAAATTCGAATTCGCGCTGCATGGCCTGGGACAGATCTCTTCCATTCTAATTATTAAGTCGGTGTAACTAGTTTCACCACTGCTGCAGCTGCCTTTTCCGAAGCACCGCCCCGTAATAATTTGTGAATGTCTTCAAATGACTTTAAGGCCTCGTTGAACGACTCTGGCTCTTTTATAAATCTATCGATCTCTACAACTAAATTATTAACACTAACTTCTTTTTGCAAATACTCTGGAATAAGCTTTTGACCGGCAAGCAGATTAGGCAATCCCACATAAGGAACTTTCAACAGTCGAGACCCAATCGCATAGGTGATTGGCGCAAGCTTATAACAAATTATCATAGGTCTACGCAGTAACAAGCCCTCCAAAGTGGCGGTCCCGGACGCCATTACCACTAGATCTGCCGCACTAATTGCTTTATGGGAGTTATCGATTAACTGAAACTGTTCGCTTTCAAAAATATTGGCGCCGCGCATTAAGCTGCTTATTTGCGCCTTCGCTTCGATCCCACTAAAAGGAATAACAAATCTGAGGCCAGAATGTTTGCACAACGAACTAATTGCAGCCTCAAAAAAAGTAGGCGCGAGACGTTTAATCTCTCCCGCTCGGCTGCCTGGCATTAGAACTATAACTGATTCGCTCTTTGCGATACCTAATTCGGCGCGATTTGCTGACTTTTTGTCTTCAAGACCTATCTGATCCGCCAGTGGATGTCCAACACAGACAACAGGAACAGAATGCTGTTTATAGATTTCGGTCTCGAAAGGAAACAATGTCAACATCAAGTCGATACTTTGTTTAATTTTGCGGATTCGCTTCTGGCGGTATGCCCAGACACTGGGACTTACATAGTGCACGGTTTTTATTCCCTGTGCATGCAAGTTGGCGGCCAAGCGTAAATTGAAATCTGGGGAATCTATACCGATAAACGCGGCGGGCTTGTCTGCAGCAAAACGTTCTTGCAGGTCTCTCTTTAATTTTAATAGCTCAGGTAGTCGACTTAGCGGCTCCACAAACCCCATTACAGACAAGCGATCCATCGACGTGATGGATTCGCATCCAAGTTCTAACATTGCAGGACCGGCTACGCCCACAAATTCAGCGTCGGGATAATAAGTGCGTAAAGCCTGGATTAGCGAAGCACCAAGAATGTCGCCTGATTTTTCTCCTGCTACGATTCCAAAACGTATCGGTTTTGTCATTCTTCGATATTAATAGAAGTGAAAGCTTATCGATGTATGCCTTTTTCAGAAGACTCCAGCGAATCGATTAAAGTTTGCAATGTTTCACAACTTTCACCCATTGCCTTCAATTGATCAATTGCTTCCTGTAGGCTGTAATTTCTCTTGTAGATTACTTTAAACGCTTCCCTTAAATCTTGAATGGTTTCCTTATCAAATCCGCGCCGTTCCAGGCCAATAGCATTTATGCTGCGCACAGTGGCGGGACGCCCACTCACGATCATGTATGCTGGAATATCATTGGTGATATGAGTCATACCACCAACCATGGCATGGGCCCCAATTTTTAGAAATTGATTAATCCCGGCATAGCCGCCAAGAATTGCCCAGTCTCCTACTTGTACATGACCAGATATGCCGACGTTGTTTGCAAAAACCGTGTTATCACCCACGATGCAATCGTGCGCTATGTGTACATAAGGCATCTGCAGATTATAGCTGCCGATTTTTGTCAGGCCACCACCAGCTCCGGTTCCTCGATGGGCAGTAACGCCTTCACGAAATACGTTGTTGTCTCCAATTTCGAGCCAGGTCTCCTCTCCTTCAAATTTTCTATCGGAAGGATCTTCTCCAATGGAACAAAATTGAAAAATGCGATTGTTTGACCCCATTCGGGTATTTGCCCGAATTACTACATGGGACTCGAGCACGCTGCCGGCACCGATGGTGACGTTTTCACCAACGATGCACCAGGGACCGATACGCACATCAGGTCCAATTTCCGCAGAAGGGTGTATTTGTGAGGAAGGATCGATTAAATCAGTCGACATCTACTTTTCTCTCTGCGCATAGAATATTCATAGTGCCAACTAACTCATCTCTTACTGAGGCTTTAGCAGAAAATCGATAAACGCCGCGACGATTAGTAATAATAGTTGCTTTCAACATTAATTGATCGCCCGGAACCACTGGTCGGCGCAAACGCACTTCGTCCGCACCTACAAAGTAATAGAGATAGCCGTCTTTTGGTTTTTTTTCCTGACTCTTGAAGCCCAACACACCTGCAACCTGTGCGAGCGCTTCAATAATTAATACACCAGGCATAATTGGCCGACCAGGAAAGTGACCGACAAAGAATGGCTCATTAATAGTTACATTCTTATAGCCGACAATGGACTTCCCCAGGTCCATTTCGACGATACGATCGACTAACAAAAACGGATACCGCTGCGGCAGGTATTCTTTAATTTCTTCAACATCCAATATCATAAATTAACTCAGCGTATTATTTGCTTGGGGAGAACCTAACTATTTCTCATCGGCCATCTTTTCTAATTCCTTCAATCTTTTGGTAATGCTGTCCAGTTGCTGGAAGCGTATATTGCTGCGTTTCCATTGTGCTGTCTTCATATGCCAAGTTCCTGACGAATAGGACCCAGGTTCAGTAATAGATTCACTGACCAAGGACATTGCACTCACCTTTACATGGTCCACAATACTTATGTGACCAACAGTGCCAGAAGCACCACCCATTACACAGTATTTGCCAATCGTCACGCTACCGGAAATTCCAGTACAACCACATATAACCGAATGCTCACCAATGAATGTGTTGTGCCCTATCTGCACTTGATTATCTATTTTTACCCCATCACTGATGACCGTGTTTTCAAGCGCGCCCCGGTCAATAGTAGTGCAGGAACCAATCTCGACATCATTGCCTATTTGAACAGAACCCAATTGGTGAATCTTTACGAATTTCTCTCCATCAAATGCAAACCCAAATCCATCGGCTCCGATAACGGTATTGGAATGAATGATTACATTATTGCCTATAGATACCTGATGATAAATTGAAACATTGCCATGCAAATAACAATCGTTACCTAAAGTTGTATTCTTACCGATATAGGCACCGGGACCAATAACACAGTTTTCACCGATAGATACACCAGCCTCCACCACAGCCTGCGGTGCCACTAGAACCGAATCAGGCACTTTAGCTGACGAATCAATGATCGCGCTCGGATGCACACCGGGTTCGGTTTTAATTAATTCATCGAACAGCGCCGTTGCTTCAGCAAAGCTTACATAAGGTGACTTTGAAATCAGAATATTAGTTTTACAGACATCCGCATATTTTGCTTCAACGATAACGGCTGAAGCAGCGCATGATTCTAATTGATTTACATAAGAAGGATTGCTGAGAAAGCTTAACTGACCGGTACTTGAATTTCCTAAGGGGGCGAGACCATGAATTATGCAATCCTTGTCGCCGACCAGTTCTAGATTTAGAAGAGAAGCTAACTCATCGAGTGTATAGCTCTTATTATGTGCCACCTGACACTATCCGAAAAGTAATATGCCTTAGTCTTCAGACGCTCCGTTTTGTGCATTTTCGTTTAGCTTCGCAGTAACCCTTGCTGTAATATCCAGCACTGGGGCGAAATAAGGAGCAGAATCAACGTTAAGAATTAAATCGAATCCACCTTCAGCAACTACATCAGTAACAGCTTGCGCAAGCTCTTCTTGCATACTTTCTAAGAATGCCTGATTCTGTTCTTGTAATGCTTGTTGTACTCGCTCTTGAATTAGCTGAAGCTGCACTTGAAGATCTTGCGCATTGGAATTCATACGGCGAATTTCTTCTTCCGTCATCACAGCCTCGTTCTGCTGATATTCTCCCTGTAATGCTTGTAGTTGTTCAGTCAATTCATTTGCACGCTGCTCATCTTGAGCAAATTCTTGCTCAAGCTCTTGCTGAACAACTTGGGCCGCATCTGAATTAAATAGAGCTTGCAAAGCATTTAGGATGCCAATTTTCGTATCTTGAGCAAAGGCACCCTGAGCGAATAGCAATAGACTCAAAGTAACAATTAAACTCTTTACAGTTTTCACAATTCTTCTCCAATCTAAACAAATACCGGCAGAACTCTTCTTCAGCCTACTTGTTGTTCTAAACTTTAATCTCTATGTTCTGATTTCCAAAGGTGCTTAGAAGCCTGTTCCAACAGTGAAATCAAAAGTCTTCGTATCATCCCCTTCTCTATCTCCGAAGGGAGCCGCCACATAAAATGTAAGCGGACCGAATGGGGACAAGTAGGTGATACTTAGTCCAGCAGCGTAACGCAGTCCACCAGTATCAAAATTAGTGCAGTTATTTAATAACGTTTGCCTTTCTGTACAAGATGTGGAAAACACATTACCAGCATCAATAAAAAAAGCCGATCTTACTTGATTTCGATTAGGTATAAAAGGTAGAGGAAACAACAGCTCCAACGACGCAGTAGTCAGTATATTACCACCAAAACTGTCATAATCATCGTCCAAATAGAAATCTTGTACTGCTAGCCGAACCAGCGGATCGCCGTTGGCATCAAGAACTATGTTACCGAATTGATCTATTAGCGCCTCTGTTTGGTAACCTACAGTCTTGTCGACCTGGGCTGACCCATCGATATTTCGAAGAATATTACCTTCTTCATCACGAGCCAGTGATATTCCATAATCTGTTAGATATCGGGCTCCTGGAGTGCTGCGGGGACCCAAACTATTTTCTTCATACCCACGAAGTTGCCCACCGCCACGAATTAATCCGCCGGCAAAAAAGTTATTAAAGAAAGGAAGTTCTTCTGTGTCACCATAGCCTATTCCAAATCCTAGGTTGGTTCTCAATCCTATTACCCATTCGCGACTCTGACTAATAGGCCAAAATATTTGGTTAGTGTAATTAAAGCGAGCATATTGTAAATCACTGCCTGGTAGAGTGACTTCTACATTTAATTGATGTAAAGAACCATCAGTTGCTAATTGACCACGATTTAAAGTATTGCGAAACCAATTCCCAGTAATTGTGAAATTGTTAAACACATCACCAAATTTGTCGACAAACCCTGGATCTCGATTTGTCCGCAGCTGCTCATCTGACAAATCACTTACATCGCCGAGTACGGAATCTTTTACAGGGCCATCGAATGGATTTGAATTAAAAGGTGTAATTACATAGCTGTCGACACCATCCAATAATTTGGGACTCGATTCGATTTCTTGAACGGAACCATAGCCCGAACTCAATTCAGTGTGGGTATATCCTAAATCAAATCCAAGAACCTGAATTTCACTAAGCGGATAACTGAAACTTAGCGATCCTCCAAATGAAGTTGTATTAAAGCTAGATACATTAAATGGTGAATCAATTTCTTGAGCGAAGAGATTAAAACCGCGACCCACTTGATCGGGAGTAAAATAAGGATCTTGGTATTGAAAATTCAAACCCTTAATAAAGCGACTTCGATTTACACCCACACCAATGGTCTGGCCCGTTCCTAAAAAGTTTGCCGCCTGTAAATTCGAACTTAAAAAGAAGTCACCGCCACCACCTGTACCGACCGAAAAACTAATCGCACCGAAATTTTGTTCAAGCACATCGTAGTTCACATCAATCTGATCTTCTGTGCCTGCTACTTCTTCGGTCTCAACTTCTACTGATTCAAAATATCCGAGTCGCTCTAAACGAACTTTTGATTGTTCTATTGCCATACTGGACGCTGGCGCGCTTTCCAGCTGGCGCATCTCTCTACGCATAACATCATCAGCAGTGGAAGTATTTCCGGCAAAGTTAATCCGATTTACATAAGTGCGATTACCAGGCTCAATAAAAAAAGTTACTTCTACGGTATCGTCTTCTTCATTTACTTCGGGCACACCTGTGGCCTCTGCAAAGGCGTAACCCAGGTTACCAAGAAACTGCACCATGATTTCTTCGGTGCCAGTTACCAGAGCTTGCGAATAAATCTGATTAGGGCGAATAAATATTGCCGCCCTCAACAGATTTTCTGCTTGCACTAGATCGCCAGCTAAGTCGACATTGGAAACTGTGTACTGTCTGCCTTCGTTAACATTGATGGTGATATAGACTTCTTCCCGATTTGGAGTGATAGAAATTGGAAAGGAATCGATGTTGAATTCGACGAAGCCGTTATCTAAATAAAATGATTCCAATCTCTCCAGATCGCCACCGAATTGCTCCCGAGAATAACGGTCCCGACGGCTGAAGAACAAGTACCAAGGCTTGGTACCTAATTCGAATAGATCTAGCAGCTCTTCCTCTTCATAAGTTTCGTTGCCGACAATATTAATATGTCGAATACGGGATTCCTCACCCTCATTAATATCCAGACTAATGGCAACGCGGTTTCGAGGTAGCTCTTCTACATCGATTTCTACCGATGCGCCATAGCGACCTCGCGATGAATAAACTTCCTGAATACCCTGCTGAATCGCCTCTAGGGCTGCACGTGTAAAGATTTGTCCTTCTGCAATTTCCGCTGTCGCCATGTTATCAAGAATGTCTTCTGTTTCGAGAACACTATTACCTTCGATGGTAATTTCTGCTACTGACGGCCGCTCCAGAACAGTGACTACTAATATGTTTCCTTCGCGAGAAACTTCTATCTGATCGAAGTATTCGGATTGAGCGAGCTCACGAATGATTTGGGCAGGCGTTGTAGCATCGACTTCATCGCCGATACCGACTGGTAATAAGTTATAAATGATGCCTGGAGAAATCCGTTGATAGCCATCAACGATGATATCGGCAATTACGAAATTTTGATTTTGTGCATTGACGGTATTGAGCATACCGAAAACCACTAGCAAACAAAAAACCCGTTTTTTCATTTGTAATGCTTACTCAAATTCTTATGTTTGTTTCTTGGCGGCGGGTTAAAGCAATCTTACAGAAGGCGACTAAAGTCGTTATAAAATGCCAGCACCATGATGCCAGAAATCATTAGCAATCCTAATTGCAAACCCCACGCCTGAATTCTTTCAGGAACTGGCCTCCGAATTACCGCTTCGATCATGTAGTACAGCAAATGCCCCCCATCCAGCACCGGAATTGGAAGCAAATTAAGCACTCCCAATGAAATACTTAGAAGCGCCAAAAACCCGAGATAAACATCTAAGCCGTATGTTGCTGTTTCCCCCGCTACTTGAGCAATCGTTATTGGTCCGCTGATATTCTTTACAGAAATCAAACCAACAATCATTTTCTTGACCGAATCAAGAACAAAAACTGATTTATCCCAAGTCTCTTGAAACGCCGGCTGTATTGCAGCGATCGGACCGTAACGAATTTCTCGTTGCATATCCGGTGGCAAAATCTCAGACAAACTGGCCTGAAGCACTTCAGCACCAATTCTTCCCGCCGAAGTACCGTCTTCTAGCCTAATAGTCTCCGGTCTAATCGTGAGTACTTGCTCGCTTGCGTCTCGTTGGACAACGACATTCAGATCGAGTTCCGGACTAGCTCGAATCACTCCAACCCAATGAGTCCAGCCTATAATCCTTTCTCCATCAACGCTGACGATTTCATCACTGGGTAAGAGCCCGCCCTGCTCAGCCCGACCTCCAGATATCACATTAGCAATCACCGCTGGAATGTCATATTGAATGATTCCTAGATCCCTCACCGGGTTTGGTTCTGTCTCACCACCCATACCAAGCACTAATCGGAATTGATACATCCCGCACCACACTGGAATCGGCTGGATCAATTGTCAATTCTAAATCGCCTGTTTCTCCAAGACGCCCTAACATCTGCAAGGCAACGTGTTGCCATATGATGGTTTCTTCGCCATCTACCGCTAGAATCTCATCCCCTTCCCGCAACCCAGCATAAGCTGCGGAAGAATTATTAAGCACACCTTTAATTACCGGTGCGATCCCATTTACACCGTATGAGATATTAATTATCCAATAGACGAATATAGCCAAGAGAAAATTTGCAATTGGCCCGGCAGCAACGATGGCAAATCTTTGCCATAGCGGTTTATAAGCAAATGAAACATCGCGGTGGTTTGCAGGGGTCTCATTTTTGTCTTCAACAACGGTGTCGTCTTGACCCAACATTTTCACGTAACCACCGAGCGGGATCGGCGCTATAACATATTCCACCCCGTCTTTTCCTACCCACGATTTCGCAGCTTTACCAAAACCTATTGAAAAACGGAGTACTTTAACACCACAACGACGGGCCACCCAGAAATGACCAAACTCATGAATAGTCACGAGGATTCCCAAGGTAATAATCAGAGCGACAACACTAATAATAAATTGCAATATCATAATTATGGTCGAAAAGGCAGATTACCGTCCTCTTAAGGTTTTAAATATTCTTTAAAATCAATTCTTTAGATAAGTTTCTTGCACGCTTATCAGCGTCTTGAATAATAGCGAGACTTGCCGCCGCTTCACAAGGTATTTTCGACATAACTTCCTCAATTATTAGGGAAATTTCGGAAAACTTGAGATCTTCGTTTAAAAAAGCTGAAACTGCGATTTCATTGGCAGCATTAAGTATAGTTGGGGCCGTCCCACCTTGAGCGGCCGCATTCATACCCAAACTTAAACATGGGAAACGATCCAGATTTGGCTGTTGAAAGTCTAATTGACCTATTTCAACTAAATCCAATTCTTCTGCCATAGTATCGATTCGATTCGGATAAGTTAGGCCATAAGCAATTGGTATACGCATATCAGGATTCGCCATTTGTGCGAGCACCGAGCCATCGCGAAAATATACTAATGAATGAACAATGCTTTGTGGATGAATAAGAACTTCTATTTGTTCGCTAGGTAACTGAAATAGATGAAAGGCTTCAATAAATTCCAATCCTTTATTCATCATAGTGGCGGAATCTACTGAAATCTTTCGGCCCATCTCCCATCTAGGATGTTTGCACGCTTGATCGGGAGTAACAGACTCAAATTCTCTCAAAGGTAACTCTAAGAAAGGGCCACCAGATGCAGTTAAAACAATCTTACTTACGTGTTCGAATTGATTGCTATTTATTCCATTGCTGGAAATTGGCAAACATTGAAAAACCGCATTGTGCTCGCTATCGACAGGAATGATTTGCGCTCCAGACTCTTTGGCTGATTGCATGAACAACTCACCTGACATCACCAATGCTTCTTTATTGGCGAGCAACAATCGTTTGCCACAGCTAACTGCAGCTAAAGCAGAAGAAAGACCAGCGGATCCAACTATTGCCGCTATTACGATATCCACTTGCCTTGAGGAAGCGATTTCATCTAGGGCTTCGGATCCAATTCTTAATTCTGTATCGCACTTGGCCTTTGCCAATTGCTTAGAAAATTTATCTGCTAGTGACTCATCAACCAATACAGCCACTGTGGGATTAAATTCTTCGCACTGCTGTAATAAAAGCTCTGTATTGCCATAGGCGCTAATTGCATACAACACGAATTCGGAAGAATTTCGAATTACATCGAGAGTATTTTCTCCAATAGAACCTGTGGAGCCGAGCAAAGTGACTTGCTTAACCGACATATGGCTGCATTCCTCACTCGATAATCAGAAAAGTAAGCACAAAAATTGGAGTTACTGCTAGTAAACCGTCGACCCTATCGAGAATCCCTCCATGCCCAGGGAGTATCTTTCCACTGTCTTTTAAATCACGATTACGCTTAAGCATGCTTTCAAGTAAATCGCCAATCACGTCAAACAGCGTTACCACGAGGCTAAGCAATACTAAAATCAGAATCTGAACATTACTTAACATTATCAGGTAACTATGGAGGAGCCAGATCAGCAGAACACCCACAAACAGACAGGCAGCGAGCCCACCCCAGACCCCTTCCCAGGTTTTATTCGGACTCAAGCTTGGGGCTAATCTATTTTTTCCGATTCGCTTTCCAACGAAATAGGCGCCGATATCTGCAGCGGCGACCATTACTACCATCCCTAGTACCAGAAAGCCCTGTGGGTTGAGGTACTTTATTTGCACTATGCCTACCCAGGTTGGAATTAGCGCCATTAATCCCATCAATGCAATTTTAGAGTTATTATTCCAGAGATCTGAATTGGTCGGATAACCCTTGAGTATGAAAAAAATTAATACCCAAAATAAGATTCCTAGCCCAAGAATGATGCCAGCGCGATGGCTGTTTATCACGAGCGATTCTGGCACGATCCCGAGAAAAAAGTATAGGGCTATAATCATAGATCCCAAAGTTGCTAGGTAAGATACTTTAGCGCCTTGTTTAGCTAAACCGATAAATCCACACCACTCCCAACTTGCAACCAGCACGACAATGGTGACAAACAAAGAATAAGAAAAGGAAGAGAGAGAAACAGTAGCTGCTATAAATAACAGCGCAAGAATGATTGCGGTAATTATGCGCTGCTTGAGCACGTTATGAATCCACTACCTTGACATTATTTTTCCCACCATAGCGGCGCTGACGAGAAGCAAAATCGTCTAATGCTTTTTGTAGTTGCTCTTCGTCAAAATCTGGCCAATAGCAATCAGTAAAATAAAGTTCGGTGTACGCAAATTGCCAGAGCAAAAAATTGCTGATGCGACGCTCACCACCAGTTCTAATACATAGATCCGGGTCTGGATAATCACTTAAGCTGGTGAAGCTATGCACCAAATCAATCGAGATATCGTCTGGTTCGATTTCGCCCCTTTGTACTTTTGTCGCAATTGATTTAGTTGAATTTGCAAGATCCCATCTCCCTCCATAATCCGCTGCTACGATTACCGTATTACCAGTATTGTTGGCTGTCATCTCTTCAACTTCTGCCATTGCTGTCTGCAGTTTAGTTGAGAATTCGGCACGGTTTCCAATAAAGATCAATCGCACATTATTCTCATGTAACTGTCTGATCTCATTGTGCTTTAATACAGATAGAAATAATGCCATTAAGCCCTGCACTTCTCTGGCTGGGCGCATCCAATTTTCACTGCTGAAAGCAAAGAGAGTGAGATAATTTATGCCTCGACGAACACATGAATTAACAATATCTCGCGCCGCCTCTGCCCCATGACGATGGCCAGACTTCGATGCCAATCCGTTAGCACGAGCCCAACGGTTGTTCCCAT
This sequence comes from Pseudohongiellaceae bacterium, assembly GCA_045565735.1. Taxonomy (GTDB): domain Bacteria; phylum Pseudomonadota; class Gammaproteobacteria; order Pseudomonadales; family Pseudohongiellaceae; genus UBA9145. Next base: position 5,364 of record JBJLER010000089.1, on the reverse strand, counting down.
CCATGATGATAGCAATATGATTTGGTAGATTATCTGCAGGGTCAGGTGTCATATTTATTCGGTTCAGTTACATCGACTACCTGGTTAGCACGAGATTCCTTTGATCTGGATTTCTGACAAACTAAAACGAAAGTAAATCGCCTTCTTTGAGCTGATAAGCAGATTCAACGGCCGCTATATACTTGTCCGTAAGTTTTTGCACATGTTCTTCTGCTCTTCGTTGTTCGTCTTCACTAATCTCTTTTTCTCTTTCCAATTCTTTAAAATCTGAATTGGCATCTCGACGAATATTACGAATCGCTACTCGTGCATTTTCAACTTCATTTTTCGCCTGCTTGGTGTATTCACGGCGAGTTTCCTCAGTTAACGGAGGCATTGGCACACGAATAGTGTCGCCATTGTTGGAAGGATTCAAACCAAGGTCTGATTTCAGAATCGCTTTTTCGATCTCGCCTATTAGATTCTTTTCCCAGGGTGAGATTACTAACGAGCGACTTTCTTCGACGGTCACATTCGCCAACTGATTGAGTGGAGTATCAGCGCCATAATAGGAAACAAGAACACTGTCTAAGATACTTGGATGAGCCCTGCCAGTACGAATTTTCTTAAAGGCTTCTTCGAGTGACACTACACTTTTCTGCATTCTTTCTTCTGCACCTTTAGTAATTTCGTCAATCATGATCTTTTCCTTTTCCTAAGCCTTCTCTAAAAGCAGTGCTTTATTCAATCAGAGTACCGTCGGGTTTGCCCATAACATTATCGAGCAAGGCTCCAGAGCGAGTCATGTTAAATACTTTGATCGGAATTTGATGATCACGACTTAGGCAAATTGCCGTTAGATCCATTACCCCAAGCTTCTTATCCAACACTTCGTCATAGGTGAGCCTATCAAACTTTTCAGCATCAGCATCAGTTTCCGGGTCTGCAGAATAGACACCATCAACCTTCGTGGCTTTAAGAATAAGATCTGCATCTATCTCGATCCCCCGCAAACATGCTGCTGAATCCGTGGTAAAAAAAGGATTGCCGGTGCCGGCAGAGAAAATGACTACGTCGCCAGCGTTGAGATGGCGGATTGCAGTTCTGCGATCGTAGTGCTCCACTACTCCACTCATCTGAATAGCAGACATTACCCGGGTCGGGATATCGGCCCGCTCAAGGGCATCGCGCATTGCTAATGCATTCATCACGGTGGCCAACATACCCATATGATCGCCAGTAACCCGCTCCATGCCGGCAGCATGCAATAATGCACCGCGAAATAAGTTGCCGCCGCCGATAACCAGCCCGACCTGCACTCCCAGCCCAATCAATTGCCCAACCTCAACCGCCATTCGATCCAACACTTTAGGATCGATACCGTAATCTGCCTCTCCAGTAAGCGCCTCACCACTAAGTTTCAGCAGTATCCGATTGTATTTAGGCTCAATCTTGGGCATATAGGCTCGTTCGTTTTATCCGTTTAGCTGAGCAGCAACTTCCGCTGCAAAATCTTCTTCCTCTTTCTCGATGCCTTCGCCTACTTCATAGCGGACGAATTGCACGATGTCGGCGCCAGCTTCCTCGAGCAATTCAGCTACTTTAGTGTCAGGATCTTTAACAAACGGCTGCTCCAGCAAACTTACCTCGGCAACATACTTCCGCAATCTACCACTGATCATCTTTTCGACTATCTCTTCCGGCTTACCACTTTCGCGCGCCTGGGCAGAATAAATTTCAGACTCTTTGGCTAATACCTCTTCAGGAACATCTTCAGGTCGAACCACCATAGGATTCACTGCAGCAACATGCATCGCAATATCTCTAGCAAGCGCTTCATCGCCACCTTGCAGTGAAATTAATACGGCAATCTTATTGTTGCTATGCACATAGCTTTCCACGATACCCTGATTGACATCGTCAAAGCGCAACCGAGCAACACGACGCAGATTTATGTTCTCACCGATTTTCTGTACCAATGCCTGACGCAGATCTTCAAGGCCTGCTTTCAATAAATTAGCTACGTCGGCATCACTGTTTGAAAAAGCTAATTCTAGAGCTTGTTGTGCGAAGGCGAGAAAGCTGTCATCGCGGGCCACAAAATCAGTTTCGCTATTTACTTCGACAACCACACCAAAATTGCCATCTTCAGCAATCTTGGTCTTTACCACACCTTCAGCAGCTACCCGGCTTGCTTTCTTTGCAGCTTTCAAGCCGCTAGCTTTACGCAAATCTTCGATAGCTTTTTCCATATCGCCATCTGCTTCGGTAAGCGCCTTTTTACAATCCATCATTCCCAGGCCAGTACGCTCACGTAATTCTTTAACCATACTCGCAGTAATAGTTGCCATTGTTTTGCCTCGTTCCTTTTTACCAAGTCGATAACTTCGTTGCTGTATTTATTTAAAAATAGAGGACTCCGCACCCCTCGCCGCCTCCAATCTAGTATCGCAACTAGAACTGATTCGGTAATTAAGAGCTTAAGTCAGCAAGCTTTAAGCCTTCTTGGCAGCAGCCTTCTTCTTGACTGGTGCCTTTTTCTTAGCTGGCGCTTTCTTCTTGGCTGTTGTTTTTTTCTTTACTGGAGCTTTCTTCTTGGTTGGCGCTTTTTTCTTTGCCGGAGCTTTCTTCTTGGCTGGCGCTTTTTTCTTTGCCGGAGCTTTCTTTTTAACAGGAGCCGCCTCTGCTTTAGCTTCTTCTACAGGAGCCTCTTCAGGTTCAAGCGCTTCGGCTTCCTCTACACTATCGTCTTCTGCTGCTGCTTCTTTCTCTACCGTTTCTTTGGCTGGTGCTTCTTCAGATGTTTCTTCTTCGGCCAGTTCTACTTCTTTAGTCGCCACTTCAGCTTCCTCCGCAGCAGCCGATTCAGTTGATTCGTCACTATCTATTTCGATGAATTCATTTTCGCCGTCAGGACCACTTCTTCCTCGTCCTTCAAGGCAAGCATCAGCAACAGAAGTCGCATAGAGCTGAATCGCCCTAATAGCATCGTCGTTGCCAGGAATAACGAAATTCACACCTTCAGGATCACTATTAGTATCCACCACACCAATAACAGGAATCTTGAGGTTGTTAGCTTCAGTAACAGCGATTCGTTCGTGATCAACATCGATTACGAAAATCGCATCAGGAAGACCACCCATGTTCTTGATCCCGCCAATGCTGCGTTCAAGTTTTTCCTTGGCGCGTTTCAGCATTAGCGCTTCTTTCTTAGTAAGGCGACTAAAGGTACCGTCCTGTTCCTGAATTTCGAGTTCTTTTAGTCGCTTAATGGAGCCACGAATCGTTTTGTAGTTGGTAAGCATCCCACCCAACCAACGATGGTTGACATAGGGCATACCGGCTCGCTCTGCCTGTTCGCGTACAATTTTTGCAGCCGCTCTTTTCGTACCAACAAAAAGAATTTTCTTTTTCTTGTCAGCAAGATCAACGACTTCTTCCAGCGCAGAATTAAACGCAGGTACCGTATACTCAAGGTTGATAATGTGGATTTTGTTGCGTGAGCCAAAGATGTATGGCTCCATTTTTGGATTCCAGTAGCGACACTGGTGTCCGAAATGCACTCCTGCACGGAGCATTTCTTTCATGCTTACAGTCATTTTGTATCCTTCAATTCGGGTTAGGCCTCCATACACCCCATCGATCAACCCGAGCAATCAATGTAATTCCTTGCAGGGGCACCCAGATCACATGTGACGGTGCATGTGCGACATTAAAAATATAAAATTTGCACTTTGCGGACAGAAATAAAAGCTGCCCTTCAAAGCGCGCCGCTTTATACCATAATCCGTGCCTTTCCGAAACCCACCGCACTCGCCTGGAATATACCTCGAAAGCTTGCAATTACTGATGTTCACTAGTCCATAGCCCCGACAACCATCTGTATTCTCGCGCTTTCCTGCTTTAAAATAGCAGGCTTTTGCAAGTTACTAGAGAGACACTTCTTAGTGTCGACGTTCCCAGAAATCATGACTATTCACATAAAAACCCCTGATGACGTAGCCAAAATGCGGGTGGCAGGTCAATTAGCAGCAGAAGTTCTGGAGATGATTGGTCCTCACATCCAGCCAGGTGTCAGTACTGGTGAGCTCGACCGAATCTGCCATGGCTATATAATTGAGAAGCAAGATGCGATTCCAGCACCACTTAATTACAACGGCTTCCCTAAATCCATATGCACCTCGGTAAATCATGTTATCTGCCATGGCATTCCCAGTGATAGCAAGATATTGAAAGCCGGCGACATAATGAATATTGATATCACGGTTATAAAAGATGGTTTCCATGGTGATACCAGCAAGATGTTTTGCGTGGGCGAAGTCCCCGGTCATGCAAAGCGGCTAATACGGGTTACCCAGGAATGTCTCTACAAGGCACTCGATATTGTTCGCCCTGGAATCACCTTGGGAGATATTGGTCACGTCATACAGCAACATGGCGAGGCCCATAACTATTCGATTGTGCGCGAGTACTGCGGGCATGGTATTGGGCGAATTTTTCACGAAGAACCTCAAGTACTGCACTATGGCAAACCGAATACAGGTACTCAGATAGTCGAAGGTATGACATTTACTATTGAGCCTATGCTTAACGCTGGTACTCGCTATACTAAACTGTCTCAGAAAGACGGTTGGACAGTAACGACTAAAGACCGTCGCCTATCCGCACAATGGGAGCACACCCTCGCGGTAACCGGCGCTGGATGTGAGGTACTAACTCAACGTTCAGATGAAGACCTGTGAGCGACATCGATTTTGAAACCAAGGACGCTGAAATAGCGACGGACTTTCTCTCTGATATTGAGCTTCTAAATGTAGAACAATTAAGAGCTGCTGTAGATGACGCCGGCAGCCCTATCCCTCTTCTCAAAAAAGCGCTGCAAGAATGCTCTGAAATTTTACATTCGCGCTATAAGCAAAATTTAAATATCACCAATATAGTCCGTGGTCGCGCCTGGGTAGTTGATGAAGTATTGCGGCTGGCATGGGGCGCACAAAATTGGCCTAACCCAAATAACATTAACCTTATTGCCGTAGGTGGATATGGTCGCGGCGAATTATTACCCCACTCTGATATCGATTTATTGCTACTAACCCGGAAAAATCGCGACAATAAGAAATACAAAGACTATATCAGTACATTTCTCACCATGCTGTGGGACATCGGCCTCGAACCAGGACACAGTGTTAGATCAGTTCGCCAATGCAAGCAGGAAGCACTTAAAGACATCACAGTCGCAACCGCGCTGATGGAATCACGACTGTTAATCGGACCGAAAGATCTCCATAGCCTCATGTATACGGCCACGAACAACAATAGAGTGTGGCCAATAAAAAGATTCGTGCGCGCAAAAATAGACGAGCAAGTTGCGCGGCACGAAAAATA
>JBJLER010000088.1:0-5049 GCA_045565735.1 Pseudohongiellaceae bacterium | reverse complement strand
TAACCTTGGATTTGAGCATAATGCCACTCAAACCTATTTTAATTATTTCACTCTCTAGGTTTTTGGCTATGAGTTTGAATTCATCACCTGGAATTTCGTGAAGAAAATCCATAGTGCTTGGAACTCCTTCAAAAGGCAGCTGACTCTCAAGTTCCCCAGTTGGGAGGATTATCTGCATCGGGCTTTTGGACCATCCCCGTGGTGCTCTCAGATTTTCAAATTGCTCAAAAGAACAATCATTGCATTCATATGCCAAACTGGAAAAAAAGTTCTCACCGGTTCTCTTTAGTAGCTTAAGGGTGAACGCTTCTCCAGTAGATTGGGGGGGCGTTAACTGAGAGTTAGCAGCAACAGAAAAGCAGAGTAGGGTTATTGTTGTTAGTAGTTTATTCATTTTGATTAATCAAGAAATTGAGCTGGTTTATTCTCTATCGCCAGTCCATAGACTGAATATCTTCCAATTACCTGTCTCATTACTATAAAAATATACACTATGTCCTTCATAAAGAAGTTCGTCAGCGTCGTTGTAACGGGAGTAATCGAACTTCAAATAATAGATAGGACCGGCTAGATGGGCAATTTGCAGATTTTCGGATGTACTATATGCATATCCTTCTTGAAGCGGCAATGAGTCATACCCATCGGTAGCATCTTTTTCTGTATTAAAAATAATATTGGGGGTTACCGCCTTAAATATGGAAGGATATTGGAAGTACTTTGCAATTGAGACTGTATCCCTTTCAACAAAGTCTTCTAAATAGGCATCGAATTCTTTTTGTATGAGTGCAATATTTGGGTCTGCTTCTTGTGCGTGGGAGAGGTTAAATAAAAACCAAAATATCGCACTAACTATGAGCTTTTTCACCTTTTTACTCCAGATTTAAAATCTGTTCTTTCATACCCAGAAGATACTATAAATATCAGCTAACAAGGAGACGTTATTCTAATGGCTTCAGATTGCACAATTAATCGAGTAAACAAGATTGCAGATACTATTAACTGCGAGAACAAGAGTCTCCAAAAGAATTTTTTTCGTGGCTAATTGGACTTCATACCTAGAAAGTAGGTAAGTAGGTGCCCGAGTTCTTTAATTTAAATTGGCGCATGTGCCTCCACAAAACCCCAATCCTGCCATAAAGACTAGAGACGATATTGTCGCGAGCTCTTAGTTGATCACCACCGTTGCTTGCATCTCTGGATGCAAGGCACAGAAGATTTGGTAGTTACCTGGCTCATCGAAAGAGATGTCATATATGCCACCCGTACTGAGCACACCGCTGTCGAACTCGCCAGGGCGAGGAGCAATAGACGAACCTGCCGTCACTGTGTGTGGCACTCCATCAGCATTGCCGAACCGGATGGTCTCACCCACTTCAGCTTCAATGCTACCAAAACTGAAGTTGATAATGGGTGCAGCTATCGTGTCTTCGTCTTGTATTGTGCGTATCTCAAGCAGTTCTTCCGGTGAGGAAGCCAGAGGCCAAACGTTGGGGTTGAACATGGAAAACACCCCTCCCTGGGGATCAAATTCAGGTACTACATAAGCGTGCATCATCCAACTCGGCATCACTGGCACGAAAACACCGCCGCCCGCCGCGCATTCCTCCGGTGTTGCGCTCGTTGCAGTTACCTCGACCTCAGTGCTGACATCGGCCGCATTTTCTACAGTGCCGCCTGCGCAGGTGTTATGGTGCACGTGCCAATTATCTAACTTACCAGCGAAACCATCGGGATGTTCTTCAGTGAGCATAAGATTAAATACCGCACCCACAGGCCGGAAACCTTCTTCTCCCACAAATTTGTCCCCATCGCAGTAGCCAATGTCGGGTCTCGGAATACGTTCACCACCCTCTTTGGCAAATAGAATCATCTGGGGGCGATCAGGGTTAAATTCCATGCCCGCCCCGGGGTCTGTTACATGGATCCCCATATTGGCAGTTTGGGCTGACGAAATATTGAGACCTGCTGCACAAGCAGCATCTAGAGTTTCGTATTGCAAGACAGCAGCCTCTACGCGAGCGAGTTGACCGAGCAGTTCTCCGAGAGTTTCTCTGTCCATTTCGAGGTATTCGGGAATCTCTCCTCCCGCATCATAGATCGCTTGGAGCTCGAGATAGGAACACTCTTGTGTGAGCTGTTGGCAACGGACTTGGCGCCCCAAAGGCCCCTCGATTAGTGTAGCCACAATCGCGTCCCCCTGACGCTGATATACATAGCGACTATACCCATAGGCTCCCAGTGGCTCGTCCGGTGTAACTTGAGGCAAAGATCGATCATCTGAAGGAGTCGGAAGTTCGGCAACCTGTGCTGCGTAATCAGGTAAGGTGACTTCTTGTTGGTTATCGATGGGCTCTGAACAAGCGCCAAGACTTAAAGTCACCACCACGCAACTTCTAATCAACTTTCGCATACTCCCCTCCTTTTTTTATTCTATTTGGATATTACACACACTGAGGATGATTGAGCGTATCAGCGAGCCTAGCGTCTGTCGAGCCTCTTTCAACATTCCCCCTTTGCGCGAGGGTTAATGACTTCAGGGCATTTAGATTACACTTATAATTAGCGAAACCTGAGAAGCAGATTAGGGTTATTGTTCTTAGTAGTTTGTTCATTGCAATGTGCCTGTTAAGCGATGAAGTTGCCTAATTAGTTAAAGAACAAATTCCGCCGCCTCCAGCTCGCTGTAAAAAAGCGCGGGCTCCGCAAGATTTGAAACTGCGCTCCACTGAACCTTGGTCAATCCCTAAGGACACAAATCCTTTTCTTTAATTGACTCAAGATTCCGTGTAAAACTAGAGACAATAAAAAGAAAAGATATTCCATATGCTAGAAGCCAACAAAAACTGGATCCATCGTCATACTACCAATGCGCGCATCTGCCATTGGATCATGGTGATTTCTTTCTTCTATCTGCTCTATAGTGGAATCATGATCTTTCTGCATTTCCCTGAACTCTATTGGGGTAAAGTTGGTTTCCAAGATTATCCAGCAATATTCAAATTAGAAGATTGGGGAATCTCCTGGGAAAGAGCAGAAGAGTTAGGCGATCGTCGCTGGGGTCGCAATTATCACTATACATTTGCGTGGGTGTTCGTCCTAAATGGATTGATTTACCTAATCTGGAATGGCTGGCAAAAAAAATTTTACAGGAAGATGCTTCCTACAAGACAGGAACTTTCGATTCCCCATCTAAAATCTGAAGTTAAAAGACATGCGAAATTTCGCGCCGCAAAAGGATCGGCTGCTGCTAAATACAATGTATTGCAAAAGCTAACCTATCTAATTGTTCTGTTTGTATTGTTTCCTTTTATGATTATAAGTGGCTTCGCACAGATGCCTGCGTTTACAGCAATTTCTCCTGAACTAATCGATCTTTTTGGCGGTCGCCAAACCGCGCGCACTTTACACGTGGTTTGTTCACTACTACTTGTATTATTTGTTGTAGTACACCTGGTACAAATGGTTGTTGCTGGCGCGCTAAATCAATTGCGTGGAATGATAATAGGAAAATACAAAATTACCCAGGAATCAAACGAGGTTGCTCAATGAGTAAAATCAGAAAGCATGAAAAACCCGAAGAATTTACCTTAACGCGCAGAAAACTAATTTCTCGATTTGGCGCGCTGGGTGGCATCTTATTAACAGGGTGCGATACCCAATTTTACAAACCACCAATTAATCGCGGTGGCTTAATTGGAATAGCAGACACATTGACTATGGCGAGTCAGCGCATGCTTATGTCCAATCAGCAGTTAGTGCAGGAACATGACGTCAGTGAAATTACTGAAAACTTTCCAGTGTGGAATCAAAGTGATCCGGATGACGAAGAGTTTCAGCGCTTAAAAACAGGAAACTATGTTGATTGGCGATTACCTATTACCGGGCTAGTGAACAATCCAATATCGCTATCTCTTGAAGACTTAAAACGCATGCCTAACCGCACCCAGACTACCATGCATATCTGTGAGCAAGGGTGGTCGGCTATAGCGCAATGGACTGGTGCACCTCTATTATCAGTCTTACAGGCCGCCGGAGGCATTAAGCCAGAAGCAAAGTACATAATGATTGATGCCTATGGCGGCTGGTATGAGGGTTATGACATGTTCGATGTCGTGCACCCACAAACTATTCTTGCCTACGGTATGAATGGCAAGGACTTACCTCTGGGTAATGGCGCGCCGGTTAGATTAAGGGTCGAACGCCACTGTGGTTATAAACAACTAAAGTTTATTAAATCGATTCAGGTTGTTTCTTCGGTAGAAGGCTTTGGTCGCGGCACAGGCGGACTTAATTCTGACTTCGGCTTTCACTGGTATGCAGGCGCATAGAGTTTGTTATGGAGAAGTTGTCCACACTAAGTCGATCAATTGAAGGCAAAATTGTTTTTATTACCGGTGCTGGCAATGGTATGGGAAGAGCGACGGCAAAACTTTTTGCCGAGTACGGAGCTAAAGTTGCAGCCTCAGATTTGCATCAAGATTCGGTAAACGAAACTGTTGAAGAAATTACAAATGCAGACTATGACGCTCGCGCTTGGCAATTAGACGTCGCTGATAAAGAAGCGATTCATAAAACGATTAGTTCTGCGGCCGAGCACTATGGTGGTCTAGATGTCTTAGTAAACAATGCCGGTGTTTCCCTGCGCACAGCCATCGACGATGAAGATTATGAAGAAAGATTTGCCAAAAGCGTGAGCATACTTCTTACCTCCCACACGAGAACCATTCGAGCAGCTCTACCTTATTTAAGAGAATCTGATTCACCTCGCATCATTAATATAGCTTCAACTGAAGGGCTGGGAGCGATTCCAGGTAACAGTCCATACACTTCTTCAAAGCATGGTGTAGTCGGGCTAACTCGTTCGTTAGCTACTGAACTAGGAAAAGAGGGCATTACCGTAAATGCAATTTGTCCTGGCCCTATTCTCACAGCGATGACAGATGGGATTCCTGAAGAGGATAGGGAAATTTACTCTCGCCGCAGAATTGCGTTGCGCAGATATGGCGATCCCGAGGAAGTTGCCCACATCACTCTAAGCCTTGCTCTGCC
>JBJLER010000087.1:0-5052 GCA_045565735.1 Pseudohongiellaceae bacterium | reverse complement strand
GTTGGTCACGATTGGGGTGCTCCAATAGTTTGGCAGACTGCATTGCTGTACCCAGAAAAGGTAGATGCAGTTGTTGGTCTTAGCGTAATTTATCGGGGTCGTTCTGTGAACAGGCCTGATCCGCCATTACGACAAGATCCGGAAGATGAATTTTTCTACATTAGTTATTTTCAGGACCCTGGGGTAGCTGAAACAGAATTCGATGCGGACCCAAGAGCATTAATCTCCAGACTCTATACTTCACGCTCTCCAGGCACACCAACCCATTCACCGGAAGTAACCGATACCCGAGCACTTGCTGGTGGCTGGATAAAACGGTTAGGCGATCCGATTCATCTGCCTGATTGGTTAAGCGAGAAAGATCTTGCTTACTATGTTTCAGAATTTAAACAAGCCGGTTTCAAAGGTGGCATTAACTACTACCGCAACGGCTCACTAAATTGGGATCTAACTCCTGAACTCGCTGACGCGAAGATTCAGCAACCAGCACTTTTTATTGCTGGTGATTTGGATATTGTGAATAGAGGAGCTACTGTTGAAGACCTTGAATCAGCTGCGCTGCCATATTTTGAAGATTTGCGCGGAGTAGTCTTGCAACCCGGGATTGGGCATCGAAATCAGCAGCAGGCTCCCGAAGACACTAATCGATTATTGCTCGAATTCTTGCGCTCACTAGATTGATCCAATAAAAGAAATCAGCGGCTACGGAGATAACCATGCTGAATAAACGAACTCTTTTTTCATACTTTCCCGTTTTTTTTCTAGCCATTTCATCTTTAGCATTTAGTCAGGGAAACTATCCAGCTCAATCCGTCGATTGTGATTCTCAAAGCGACACTTTATTTGTCTGTGGTTTAATCAATCCAGAAGACTTGTACCAGGTTCCTGACACTGACTGGGTGATAGCAACTGGAAGAATTTCAGACTCCGCCGGGCCTATCTATGCAGTGAACATCGATAGCCATCGGGTAGAAGAGGTTTATCCTCACAATTCAGTAGTGCCAAATTTTAATCGAGAAACTTATAGTGAATGTCCAGGACCAATACTAACTTTTCAACCTCATGGTATTACCTTAAGAGAAGGTAGTAACGGTAATCACACACTCTACATCGTAGGCCATGGCGCTCGAGAAGCAATTGAAGTTTTTAATCTCGATGCAAGCAATGGTGTTCCAACACTGAGTTGGATTGGTTGTATACCAGCTCCGGAAGGTACTCGCAGAATTAATTCCATAACTACTCTCCCAGGTGGATATCTTGGAGCAACAAACTTTGATACTTCTGGGGGCCAGCTCTGGGAATGGCATCCATCAACAGATTGGATCGAAGTACCGGGCTCTTCAATGTTTGGTCCAAACGGATTGGTTTCGTCAGAAGATGGAAATTGGTTCTATGTTGGTGGCTGGAGTGATCGATCTTTAGTAAGAATTTCACGAGGCACTAATCCAGTGCAGGTAGATTTAATACCGGTGGGATTTAATGTAGACAATGTACGCTGGGGAACAGATGGTCGCGTTATTGCTGCAGGGCATATTACCCGTTGCCCTGATGAAAACCCTTGCGACCTTTCTGCCGCTCGAGTTGCCAAAGTGAATCCTTCGACGTTTGAAGTTGAACAACTGGTCGATTATAAAGGCAATGATTTTTTTAATGTTGGAACAGTCGCCATCGAAGCTGCTAATGAGATTTGGATCGGTGGTATTTACGGTAGCTTTGGTATAGCAAGATTTCCTCAATAGTCTTCTTTTAGAATCGCCATTTCCTTTATCGCTGTTCTTTAAATGCTGAATAAAATTATTTTAAGGGGCTCGAGTCATTACTGCGAGCACCTTAAATCCTTGTTCCAAACGATTCGCTGTTTGTCTTTCTGCATCTTCAATAGAGTTAGCAACGATCGGATAGCCACAAGCTATGCCACTTTTTAGGCAAACCGCCAGTACTTCCTGCACCATGGCTTCTACCTGGGGCGCATTTGGTCCTTCTGCATTTATATAGGAAGCCATGTCCGTTGGCCCCACAAATAAAACTCCAACGCCGGGTACTTGAACAATGTCGTGAAGATTAGAGATTCCCTCTGGTGATTCAATCATAATCATCGCCACCAGGACTTCATAATCTCCGGAGCCCCAAACTTCATCTTGATCGAGCTGCATGGAAGCGATAGCTACCTCGGTTTGTCGTCTATTTTCAATGTCAGGAAACAAGATCCCGTAGGCACCTGCTTCAATAATTTGTGGAACAACTTGCTCTGGATTATCCCTCATTGCCAGCGGCGGTCTGACAATAGGTGCCACTACAGGCGATCCATCACCGTCACTCAGGTCATAGATCATTCTTCTCAATAGTGTAAAGTTGATGTTGTTGTATTGTTCGTCAATAACAACGAAATCTAGATCGAATCGTGGGTCGCGAGTAAAAGTACCAATGACGGCTTCACCAGCATCAAGTTTATTTATGATCGGATTAATTGAATCCTGAGAGAGCGCGAACGAATTTGTCGCTAGATAAAATACAGAAACTGCTCTGAATAGATTCGTTCGCAAATCATTCACAAGAGATTACTCTTAGTTACTCAGTTGGCATTCGATGCAATGCACAGATTTTGTTACCAGCTGGATCACGTAGATAGGCAATGTACATTTTTACACCGCCACCTTCTCGGACACCTGGAGGATCTTCGATAGCTACGCCACCTTGTTCCAACCCTGCGGCATGCCAGGCATTGCATTGCTCTTTGTTATCGGCGGCAAAGCCAATTGTGCCGCCATTAGCATGGGTGGCTGCCTCGCCATCGATTGGTTTGCTTACGCCAAATACACCAGATTTGGTGCGATAAAAGACTCGACCTTTATCGTCAACAAATCCTGGTTCAATGCCCAGTTCTCCTAAGGTTACATCATAAAATGCTTTTGCTGATTCGATATCGTCTGCGCCGACCATGACATGACTAAACATGTGATTCCTCTTTTTAGTTAACTACGAAGTGGGGTTGAGTCTATACCGACTCAGTCCGGGAAAATTTATTTTAGCGCTGGTAGCGCGGACTGGATACATCCACGGACGAATTTTGTGAAGGATCTGGATAGGGTAGCCAGCTCCAGAATGGCAGCATCTGAATTTCCATATTTTCTGGATCGAAATTTTCTTCCATCCACTGATCTCGGGTGGCAACGGCCTGTATCTGATCGGCACGAGTTTGCAGACAGTCATAGCAGACGGAGCCGGGCACGAAGTGCTCTTCTCCCTGAGTGTCTAGTCCGCGAGCTATCATAAGTTCTTCCATGCGCACAGCCGTATGTAATTGCGCTTTATAAAAATCTGTGTAACTGAAACCCCTTGCGAAAGCCAGGGGAGACCAACCGTCTTCAGTTAAGGTAGTCAAATTTGCACCCATTTCAACCAGGTAGTCCACTGCAATATTCGCACCGCGGAACCCGAGTCCATGCAATGCTGTTTCACCACGATAGTTTCTGGCATTGACGTCGTTACCTTGTTCCACACATATGCGAATAGCTTCAAGTACTTCTTCTTCCTGTCCGGTAAACGAACCACCATCTTCGCCTGGATTCCAAATATGTAAACCGGAAGCGACCATTAAAGGCGTAGTGCCGTCAGCATTAGGAATGTTTGCGTCTGCACCGTGATCAAGAAGTAGACGCATCGCTTCAACATCGGTGACTTTCGCAGCTAACATAAATGCAGTTGCACCTAATCGATTAAATCGATTACGTTGCCCATCTCTTATTCCGTTGCGGGTCATGCGTGCGTTTACATCGACCCCTGCATCTAACAATTTCAGCATTAGCGCAGAGCTGTCCATGGTTCCGGAAGCAAATGGTCCTGGTGTACCAAATACTAAATTCATTCTGCGGGTGCGCACTGTTTGATGCAGTGCGTTCCACCCGCCATCGGCTCGAGTAACATCAGCGCCGCGGTCGATTAAATGAGCTGCTAATTCCCAGTTAGCATTTGCTGCAGCAATTACTAATGCACTTTCACCATTGGATACCATGTCGTTGATATCGGCGCCTGCATCCAACAATGCGTCGACAGCTTCCATATGGCCTGCCCGCACGGCAAAAATAAACGCTGAAAATCCTGTGGGAGGAGCATAAGCAAATGTGCGGTCAGCAATGCGCGATGGATTGTTAGTTTTTACATGAACTTCCACGCCAAATTCCGCTAGTGCGCGAATAGCATCTGCATTGTTTTCAGAAGCTGCCCACATTAACGCTGTTTGACCGCGGGTTTCTTCACGATGATTGGGATCAGCTCTATGTTCCAATAATGCACGAACGGTAGCTGCATTGCCGGTCCGAGACGCGGTCATTAATAAAGTTTCACCTTCGGGCATGGATTGATTTGCATCTACTCCCGCGGCCAATAATAGCTGCATGATTTCTGCATTGCCGTTTTCTGCAGCCAGAGTCGCAGCAGTCACACCGTATCTATTGGCTATATTTGCATCGGCTCCATTCTCTAATAGCAGTTGCGCAATAGTGTTGTGGTTACCTTGAGCTGCCCATTGCAACGCGGTTGTGGTGTCTGCAGACATGGAATTGGCAGAGATACCTTCATTTAATACTGTACGCACTAACTCAATTTCACCACCGATTATGGCATGGATTAAATCACGCTCTGTTGCGGCAAGGCTTAGTGCAGAAAAACTGAAGGTAATTAGTGTAAGAATCAGTTTCGCGAAAAAGTGCTGAATAGTGGTTGTTATCATGAAGGCCTATAGATCGCTTAAGCGACCTGTACTGTCAGAAATACTTGCCACTTCAACCCCAACCTTATCCAGGAGTGATAAACCGAGATTCATAAAAGGTGTGTGCATTGGATAACTCAAGTGTCGACCACCTTCAAGCGTGCCTCTACCACCGCCAATTAAAACCACCGGTAAGTTGTAAGGCGTGTGATGATCACCGTCGCCCATGCCAGTACCGTAAAGAAGAATGCTGTGATCGAGCAGAGTGCCGTCACCATCTTGAGTATTAGCGAGCCGATCTACAAACTTTTTGAACAGTGATACGTGGTGTGTATTAATTCGCG
>JBJLER010000086.1:0-5115 GCA_045565735.1 Pseudohongiellaceae bacterium | reverse complement strand
ACTGCATTTTCTGCAGATCTATCAAACGCTGGATCACCACTGGATTCGGTTATTCTAGCATCCAAAAGTTCTCCGGTGGGCAGCATGCTAATTTGTAGAATCGCACGCATACCATTCCTTGCACTCGGCGGTCTATTCCAGACCTGTTGCACTGCCATCTGAATTATTGCTGTTGCACTCTGCACTAACTCATATTCAGTACGGGCCGCCTGCGCCGCAGCCGCTTCTTGCTGCCGACGCAGACCGGTCTCTTCTTCCTGGCGTAGACGTTCGGCTTCCACCAATTCCCTTTGTCGTTGCTCCTCTAACTCTTGTTGTTCTCTTTCTCTTTCTCGTTGTCGTTCTAATTCCAATAACCGCTGGCGTTCTAGCTCTTCCCTTTCTATTAGCGCCTGCCTCTCGCGCTCAGCTTCTTCCCGCTGTCTTTCCAGTTCTGCCTGGCGCACAGCCTCTTCTTCCAGTTGACGTTGCTGCTCTTCTCCCACAATGCGTTCCTGCTCTATCCGTTCCAGTCTTTGCCGCTCTAGTATTCGTTCGTTTCTTACCTGAGGATTTTCATCAATTATCAAGGCTTTGATGATAGTCGGCTGCACCAACTCCAAACTGTCCATGCTGGCGTTAGATTGCAACCAAATCAAAAAAACCAGCATAAAGCTATGGAATGCCACAGCTACGACTACCGATAGGGGATAGCCATTGTAAATAACCAAATTGTTGAATGTATTGTTCATGGCAAATCAACAAGTCGAACTCTATATCTCATTTAACGGTTGAGTTATGAAATTGGGGTTAGTCACTCCAACCGCATTCAAAGTAGTGATCAGGGTAATCATCGCACCCCAATTCGCTTCTGTATCACCTTCCACCAAAACTTGAATATCAGGATTGGCGCTAATTATCTGATTAACTCGCAATCCGACAGTTTCCAGGTCCAAGGATTGACGATCATCACCCGTGGCACCAATACTGAGAAAGTACTCTCCATTAGACATTATAGAGACCACAAGAGTTTCTAGATTTTCATCAATATCCAAAGGCTCGTTATTGGCTTGAGGCAAATCTACTTCGATGCCCTGATTCAGCATAGGCGCAGTCACCATAAACACAATAAGTAAAACTAGCATCACGTCAATATAAGGAACGACGTTTATCTCACTCATTGGTTGTCGCTTTTTACGAGTTAATACTTCCATAATACCAATCTAAAGCTAAGTGATCGGGTTTTAACTAATGGTTGTTAGGTGCTATGAATCTGACGATGCAGAATACTCGAGAATTCGTCACTAAAAGTTATGTAGCTACTGGTTACCATATCCAGTAAAGCAGAATAGCGGTTAAATGCGACCACTGCTGGTATAGCTGCAAACAATCCCATGCCGGTAGCGAATAATGCTTCGGCAATACCAGGAGCGACTACTTGCAGGGTTGCCTGTGCCTGTGCTGCTAAACCGAGAAAGGAATTCATAATACCGATTACAGTTCCAAACAGTCCAACGTAAGGAGAAACAGAACCGACCGTCGCTAGAAAAGCCAGATGTTTTTCTAGTTTCTCCTCTTCCCTGGAATAGGCAACTCGCATTGCCCGCTGCGCACCTTCCATGATGGCTTCGCCATCTACCGCCCCCTGTTGCCGCAAGCGCATAAATTCCTTGAAGCCGGCACGGAAAATATTCTCCATTCCGACAATCTGCATATTGTCTTTCTGCATCTGGCTGCCTTCTTTATACAACTGACTGAGATCCATTCCAGACCAGAATCGCTGCTCGAAACTAAAAACACTTTTGCGGGCAGAAGATAAAACCAGCCAGCGCTGAACGATAATTACCCAGGATGCGATGGATAAAAAGAAAAGGATCAGCATGACAATCTGAACTGCCCCACTGGCATCCAGAATTAGATCAATTAGGCTAATGCCATCATTCACCTATAGAACTCCACTTTGATCGATTTAGAGGCCGCGATTCTTTCGATATGATAATGACTTTCCACGCGAAGTCTGCGGGTTTCAGAGGTTTTTTCGGCCAATATCTGAAATAGTTTCGTGAAAACGCATTTAACAGACTAAAAGTAGCTTCGAGGTGATTTAAAGAGGCTCAAAGCTGCCCAAATATGGCTAAATAAAGGCAATTTACGAATTAACTGAGACTAACCTCGACCGCTAGTTCTAATGAGTCTGATCGTTCGAGAAAAGATCTTCAATTGCCTGAGACGGCTTAATACCAAAATGACGATAGGCGTATTGTGTGACGACTCTGCCTCGAGGAGTTCGCATAATAAATCCCTGCTGGATTAAATAAGGCTCCAAGACATCTTCTATAGTATCCCGTTCTTCGCTGATAGCAGCTGCCAGGCTATCGATTCCTACAGGCCCACCTTCAAACTTCTCAATCATAGTCATTAATAACCGCCGATCCATATGATCGAAACCATTCTTGTCGATGCTCAACATATCCAAAGCACTACTGGCACGGTCGAGATCAATAGAACCGTCTGATTTAACTTCTGAATAATCTCTTACGCGGCGTAATAATCGATTAGCGATTCGAGGTGTACCACGAGACCGTCTAGCGATTTCCATAGCTCCATCATTATCGATAGAAGTGACAAGAATATCTGCCGATCTGAGAACAATACTGGACAGTTCTTCGATCGAATAAAAGTCCAGGCGCTGAATGATGCCAAAACGATCTCTTAAAGGAGAGGTCAGTAAACCGGCCCGAGTAGTTGCTCCGACTAAAGTGAAAGGAGGTAGGTCTAATTTAATTGATCGTGCCGCCGGCCCTTCACCAATCATGATATCGAGCTGGTAGTCTTCCATGGCTGGATAGAGAATTTCTTCAATAGCGGGATTCAAGCGATGAATCTCATCTATAAAAAGAACATCCCCGGATTCCAGATTGGTAAGCATTGCTGCTAAGTCCCCTGCCTTTTCTAAAACCGGACCGGAGGTGGCTCTAATAGTTACTTTTAATTCATTAGCAATGATGTTTGCTAATGTAGTTTTGCCAAGCCCAGGAGGACCAAAAACCAATGTATGATCGAGAGCTTCGCTGCGATTAAGTGCCGCATTTATAAAGATGTCCATTTGATCTTTAACATCTTGTTGGCCGACATAGTCCTTCAAATACAATGGTCGAATCGCACGATCTTGAGGATCTTCTAGCTCTTTCGATTCTGGTGAAATGAGTCTGTCGTCTTCCATGCCTAGACCATACTCTTTAATGACAAACGAATCAGCTCTTCACTATCCGATATATCTACATTTTCTTTTAACACCTCAGCAATTACCCGCGCTGCTTGCTGCGGCTTATAACCCAGCCCGATCAATGCTGTTTCAGCATCCTTAGTAATCGAAGAAGCTACCGATGTTGCATCGCTGGTACTTATACCAACTTCACTCACATCCCATTCCACCAAACGATCACGCATTTCCACTATCAGGCGCTCTGCAGTCTTTTTCCCTATTCCTGGCATGTTTACCATGGTGTTTACATCGTTGTTACGAACACTTCGCACAAATTCATCCGCCTCCATGCCTGACAAAATTGCTATTGCCATCTTTGGACCTACTCCGTTCACACGAATCAAAGCACGAAACATCGCTTTGTCTTTACTTTCATAAAAGCCGTAAAGTAAATGAGCATCTTCTCTAACTACAAAGTGTGTGTGCAGAACTAAGTCCTTACCAAGATCTGGTAGTTGATAGATAGTGCTCATGGGAACTTGTAATTCATAGGTTATACCGCCCACTTCCACCAAAATCTCCGGTGGGTTTTTCCCAACAAGCTTTCCGCGGATCTTTCCTATCACTAACTGCTAACCTATTTTCGCAAGCGCTTACGACTAAATGATTTCGCTCCAGCCATTCGAATTAAGCTGGCTTGTGTGTTTGCATGACAGATAGCCACAGCAAGCGCGTCTGCCGCATCCTCTGCAATATTATCACTGATCGAGAGCAACGCTTTAACCATATGTTGTACCTGTGCCTTTTCAGCAGATCCTGCACCCACAACTGCCTGCTTCACCTTTCGAGCGGAGTATTCTTCTACTGGTAAATCATAGTATAGGCAGGCAGTGATCGCCGATCCGCGCGCCTGACCCAGTTTCAATGCTGAGGAAACATTTCGCCCCATAAAAACTTCTTCTATGGCTGTCTGTTGCGGAGCGTGTTGTTCTATTACAGCGCATAAACCATCAAAGATTGTTTTGAGGCGATCAGGTAAAGCTGAAGATTTAGTTCGAATGCATCCCGCATCGATATATTCGAGCTTATTCCCTACAGAACTGATGAGGCCGTATCCGGTTACGCGCGAACCTGGATCGATGCCTAAAATTTTGGCCATCTAAAATTCTTCAAAAGAGCAAACAATTTCTGATTTATGTTTCCAGTAATTAAATCTGGGCAATGATTTCGTCTGAAATATTGGCGTTGGAATAAACATTTTGCACATCGTCTAAATCTTCCAAATGCTCAACCAGTTTTAAAAGTGTTAGCGCCCCATCGAGATCGAGATCGACTTCGGTGGAAGCCAGCATGGTCATTTCTGCGAGCCCTGGTTGCAGCCCACTATCCTTGAAACTGTCTTGTACGGCGCCGAATGTTTCCAGAGTTGTTAATACATCGATGCTACCATCATCATTGATAACCACATCATGGGCTCCAGCCTCCAATGCAGCTTCCATTATTTGCTCTTCATCATTGCCAGCGACGAAATTAACCACACCGGTTTTTTCAAACAAATAGGCGACCGACCCATTGGTTCCCAGGCTACCACCAAACTTTGAAAAACCATGGCGAACTTCTGCCACAGTTCGATTCTTGTTATCGGTAAGTGTTTCACAAAGAATTGCTACACCACCAGGGCCATAACCTTCATATGTTAACTCTTCTAGGTTATCACTTTCTGCGTTACCGACCCCGCGGGCAATGGCGCGCTCAATAGTATCTCGAGTCATATTGGCTCCAAGAGCCTTGTCTACTACTGCACGGAGTCGCGGGTTATCGGTGGGATTGCCGCCACCCAGTTTAGCGGCGACGGTGAGTTCTCGAATTATCTTAGTGAAGATCTTGCCGCGTTTAGCATCTTGCCCCGCTTTTCGATGCTTTATGTTGGC
>JBJLER010000085.1:0-57348 GCA_045565735.1 Pseudohongiellaceae bacterium | reverse complement strand
CATTTAGAACGTTCCACGGACCTTAAAGGTATACCTGACTCCATCGGTTGTATAAAATCTTTCGATTTCTTTGAGCACGTCATCTCTAAAATAACCAGCGTAGCGTCTTCTCTCAGTTTTTCGCACATGATCTCGCATGTTTATGATTTCTAGCCTGAAAGTTAGGCCACGCCAGCCAGATTTTTCGACAAACGTCATAAGATTGCTAGGAGATCCTATATAGAAAATATTATCAATATCCCAGAAAGCACGATTGCCATCGATTCGATCGCTGTAATTAATTCCGTAATTTAGACCCCATCGAGACACATCATGCCTAAACCCAACATTGAAGCTGCCACGATCAAAAGGCACAACTTTTCGATGATCATCGATTAAAGGATCAAATATCTTGGAATCTTGAACAAGGAAACCAGCCGTAACTAGAGCTTGGGGCAAGTTGACCATTGCAAGCCGGATACTGGCATTTACATTCAAACCCACTACTTTGCCATCTCCAACGTTTCCATTCATTGATTCAAGTTGAGAAAGAGAAGGCGAAATATCGATTCGACCAATATCGTCTTCGAAATCGTAATAAAACAAACGGGCATTAATTACACCACCATCATTGGGCAAGCGATAATCCAGATACGTAGTGTAACGCCAGCTTTGTTGCTGCTTAATTTCAGGATTACCAGCGATAGTATCCTGATCTTCATCTCTTTCATTTGTGTTTGCGGAGAAATCTGTAAAAGTTAGCTGGGAAACATCTTTCTCCAGAGTAAATCGAAATTGAGTTGAATTACTGATGTCATACCGAAAGTCAAACTTAGGCTTTAGAAAATCAAAATCCCTTTTGTTATAGATATCCCCAGTCTGTTCGATCTCCGAATATTCGGCAACAAGCGAGCTCTCCAATGACATTCTCGGATTAATGCGCCAATTATGAACTGCGAATCCTTCATAGCGAATCTCTTCCACCGTAGAAATGGCGTTTGGAAGATTTACAGCTGTTAGTCCACCGTGACGCGAAGAAGGATTACCGCCAAGAGGTAATCCCAGGAGGAGAGCAGAGTCTTGAGTCGTTTGCGCTCCTTCTATTCCTAATTCTAATCCCTGATCTTGAGCTACATTCCAGGTATAAGATGTACGCACAATTTTTTCTTGGTAACCACCACTGGTATCTAGGAAAAGATTTTTGTTTTCAACATCTCCTAGCTTGAGAAAATTAAAGCGCTCTCTGGTGGTGTCCCCAACTTTGTCATTAACTATAAAGAGGAACTTGTATTTGGCGCCATTATTGAAATTACGTTCATAATCTCCACCTATTTCCCAGTTATAGGCTTCCGAAGGGATGCGCTCGCGTTCATACGATACAGCTGGAATTGATCCATTATAGTCCGTTATTTCTCGAAAAAGCTTGGCAGGAGGATCGCTTTCTCCATAGAGTAGATTTAGTGCAAGACGGTCACCGTTCTCGAAATCCCAATTCAGATTGGAATTAAAGCTGTAGTTAGTTTGCTCTACTTTGCGATCCAGTTTAATAATTTCATTAAAGCTAAGATCCGGATGCATACTCAACTCCTCGGTATTTTCTATACGATACCAAGGAGCCATGTCTGCGCTTACAAGGTAGTTAAATCGACCGCTTTGGCCGGTAAGAGATAACGTGCCTTCTGGCTTAACCGTACCATCCTGAAAATGGCGCATACCTAATTCAACGCCGTAGCTTGAACGAGATGCGGATTCTAAAAGTACTATGTTGATAAGCTGGCCTGAATTCTGCACGTCGAGCTCACTGGAAGTACCACGTACAATTTCAATGTAATCAACTTCGTTAGCAGTGATTCTATTTAATTGACTGCGTGCCTCATTGGCTTTGCCCGCTAAACGTTTGCCATCAATTAAAATCTGTGACGAGCCACCAAGACCACGATTACCGCCACGAAATCTCCTGCTCAATGGGTCAGAATCCCCCCCTTGCAAAGCTAACTCGATTCCAGGAATTCGGTCCAACATATCGTTCACAGAAACCGGAGAAAATTGAGCAAAATAAGATGCGGGATAGGTAACAGTTGAATCTGCAGCAGCGTCGGCTTCCTGGCCTAGCACCGTACTTTGGATTGGCAGAATCAATAGCGGAAAAATACTAAGAAATTTAGAAAAAGATGTGCTTTTCATAGATCTTACTACTTCTTAAAATTGAACAATCTATATTCTTCTGCGTAGCATTCTACCATTGCTACTGGCGAATTAGCTGATCCAATTATATGAAAAATTGTGACTGCCATTAGTAGTTTGAAATAGACGTAGATTGGTTAGATAGCTAATTAAAAACTCAACACGCATCAAATATTTAAAGGTGATACCTGGTCCTTAATTTGAGAAATACGCTGTTCAGGCGAACTGTCTTTCGAATGGCGATAGCTCAACCAGATCAGAAACTGCAACCCGAAGAGCAAAGAAGCAGCTAATAAATGAGTCGGCTGAATAAACGCAGGCATACCCAAGTGCCCAAGGGTGGCTCCAGATAAAACTGCTAGAAAAATTACTAGAATCATAGCGAAGGTAAGCCGGGTTAATACATGCTGCCAGCCTAATGAATGTATCAGTAAGCGGGCGAGCCATAAATTAGCAATCAATACCAAGGCGGAAAAAGAACGGTGCACAAAAAAGAACCATGGCATGGCTTCAATCCAAGTTGATCGTAGCGCCTCGCCTTGTGCTTCCCGAATAAGATCCGTCATTTCTCTTACTTGCGTGCCCATAGCGACTTGCAACACCGTCATTCCCAAAACAATGTAAAGCCAAGGTTCAAAGCGGGAATCTATTCCTATTATCGGCTGCTTCACCATTACTCGTCTTCTAGCTTCAGCTAAGGCAAAGAGCAAAGTACCAACTATAGCCAGCGCCATTAACATATGAATAGTAATCATCCCGGGCTGAAGATTTGAGCTCACAACTTTTGCCCCTAGCCAGCCCTGAAAGCCGACCATAAAAAACGCAGCTACGGATGCTAAAAAAATAGATTTATTAATTCGCCTTAATGGAATCGAAAAAATTGCAGTAAGAAAAATCAGAAACCCGATAGTGACCCCAACAAGACGATTTGCGTATTCAGCCCAGGTCTTCGTAACATTAAAACGGGTATCTGCATAACCCAGGTCCGCGTAGATCTCTTGATAATTACTGGGCAATTGGGATTCATGCGTGGGAGGAATCCATTGGCCAAAACAAGTCGGCCAGTCTGGACATCCCATGCCAGCACCGGAAGCACGTACGCTGGCACCAACCAAAATCAAAAAGTAGACCGCCGCCAGAGTAATAATCGCGATTCGGCGGTAACGCAGCAAAGACTGTTCGGTCTCAGGAAGGAATGTTTGGCTAATCATGTTCTGTTTACGTTAAAAATCAGGAAATAGATTGTGCTTGATAAAAGCTGCGCAAGAATAAGCTAGCCAATATCTTACTGCAACGAATGCTTAATTTCGGAGGTTTTCCAAAAGCTGCGCCGAAGCGTAACCATCCATAGGTAAGTTAATGCTTTCTTGATAAGCCCGAATTGCAGCTCGAGTTTGTCTTCCGACACGCCCATCCGGCTCACCTGAATCGAAGCCAGAGGCATTTAATAACTCTTGAAGCTCTCGCACATCGACAACACTCATGGCCTGTTCGTTTTCTGGCATTCTTTGTATAGGTCCGGCGCCAGTATAACGATCAGCTAAATGACCAACTGTTAAGGCGTAAAAAGTAGAAGGATTGTAGCCCATGGTAGCTCGAAAATTCTGATAAGCGAGAAATGCAGGCCCCGCTGCTCCGGCTGGCAGAACCACTGAAGCATTCATATTTGCGATCGGGATAGGACTACCATCCACCATAGCTATTCCGAGGTCTTGCCACTCCTGTAGCGGTTTTCGTGTTCGCGTTCCCACCTGGCTATAATCGAAATACTCTGGCAGTAACACTTCTCTACCCCAGCGCTCGTCTCCGCGCCAACCTAAGTTGTTTAAGAAATTTCCTGCGGAATGAAAGATATCAGGAAGACTATTCCAGATATCGACGCGACCATCCATGTCGCCATCAACGCCGTACTCTAGAAAAACCGACGGCAAAAATTGTAATTGGCCCATCGCTCCCGCCCAGGAGCCACTCATGTTTGCAGCGCCAATATGCCCCATATCGATTATTTGCAATGCGGTTAATAACTCCCTGCGGAAAAATGCAGAACGGCGCGGATCGTAAGCTAAGGTTGCCAGAGCCTGCAGTACAGAAAACCCTCCGGTGGCCCGACCATAATTACTTTCCACTGCCCAGAAAGCGACAAGGTAATGTGGTTGTACTCCATATCGCTGTCTAACTTCTTCCAGCAGCTCGGCGTGCTGCTGCAATAAATTTTGCCCTCGACTAATTTGATTTGCGGTTATTCGCAAAGATAAATAGCGCGTAAATGTCTGAACAAATTCCGGCTGGCTATTGTCTAGCTCCAACACTCTTTCTAATGGTGCTTCTAATTCATCAAGTGCGACTAAGGTCGACTCTCTAACACCAAGAGAAATCGCTTCTGCACGAAGATCTTCAAGCCAATCGTCAAATGATCGGTCTTGTGCGACTAGTGGGAAACTTAGAGTTAGAAGTAGACAGAAAGAAAGCAGATGGACAGGCACTGGTCTCATACACGTATGATAATGGATTAAGTAACGAATGAAAATCCATGTGGGGTAGAATAACTTGCTCTACTGTTACTTAATCGCAGCGGTTTAAACTGCGACGAAATGATTAATGTAGTCAGAAACTTAGCGCCAATCTGCTGCAGACAGCGTCATAAAATTAAGACTGAGATGGTACATGCCCTGCCCCAATGGACGATAATTAGAAACATTATATAGCGATTTAATAGTCTTATTTTTCTTTTAATGAGGAACTGAAAATTCCAATTCGAAATCCGGTTAGTGTGCTGCGTCAGATGTAAATTTCGCGAACTGCTCTATTAATTGATATCGACATTCTTTTGAATTCCTATTGGCAAAAATTTACTCATTTCGCGACCAGCCCCTTGTTTCTGAAAATTTCTTACAATACAGTCAAAAAATGCAGAAAAGTCCTATAAGCCGTCGCTCTATTACCAGCGGTGCTCTCACAACTTTAACGTTGGTCTGGCAAATCGCTGTGCAGGCAGCGGAAATTTCTGTTGTCAGAGAATATGAAGAAATTACCGAACAGCAACGCTATGACGAGCTGCTTTTAGAATTTGGTAATAATAAAGAGTTGCCGCCGGGTTATGAATTACAAGCCTTATTAGCTCTGAGTCATTATCCAGAGCTTAAAGACATCAAGATTCGATTCATCGTCGATGATGTTGGTATTCCGCTATCGTCCAGACCACTATGGACTTCACTACTACGGTCAGCCAAGAATCGCACCTACATTGTTGTAATTGATAATCACCTGGACGGACCACGTGATGTCCTCTTATTACAGAATCAGCCATTTAATGCTCAGGTTGGCATCATCGGCCACGAACTTTCTCATACTGTTTACTATCTCGATCGCTCCTTTTTTGGAATTGCTATGGACGGCCTTTGTCAATTAAACGATTGTCGAATTGATTTTGAAAGAAATACCGACCGAAGATTGATTCGCTATGGTCTTGGCTGGCAGCGTTACGATCATGCTCTTTTTGTTCGTAGCCGATTCGCAACTTCTCGTAAAGCTGCGTCAAACAACGAAGGGGGAGGCGGAGCTTATATGAGTCCTGCCGAGTTATTAAAAATAATAGAGCATAGTGAAATTTACTCAGACTGAATCCTATCCAAATAAATCGATATAGGGTTCAGAAATCCCAAATTGTTCGTACCCTCAATATTCGGTTTTAGTTCAATACTATTGCCGCGAGCTATCAGGAGTGAATTTCCATTGGTATTCTGTGACATCTGGCACTACTTTAACTTCGGTAGAAAACTTAAAGGGTGTACTAATCCCGCTGGAGTAATGCATTTCAACGTAATACGCGGTATATCCTTGCTCTGGAGGGTTAAGTTTTACTTGATAGGTACCCGGCTCTATTTCTTCTAAGGGAGTGGACTGGTAAGCACGCCCGATTACTGCTTGAGTGAAATTTCTGTCATTAGGATTGTGAGCTTGCCATAACAAGACTTCTAAAGGCTCATCCAGCGAAGACACTGTAATAGTTCCGTCATCTGCAAGATTCCAGGAATATCTGGGCATCTTTACGTTATGCACAATCGCGTGATACCAGGCATCGATACTGTCAAAAATATCTGTACCATCCATACTGTGATTGGAATTCGGTACATAACGTACATGTTTCTCGCCGACCAAATCATCCCAGTAAAACTGCGATGAATCAGGCAGGAAAAATTCATCTCCCGTGGAGTTTAGTAAAAATTTAGGGAGTTCGAGTCGATCGCGATATTCATAAGGTTCCACCAAATCCATCAGCGCATCCCATTCCTCGGTGCCTATCCAGTTTACATTGCCGCTAGTTACGTAATCGATAACTGCTAGAGAATACGCCCCATACACGGAAAAATGATGCTTAAAGGAATCGCTAACATTTAGCATATCTATAACGATTGGCATTATTGCTACTACGCGCTCATCCACGATTGCAGTAGTCCAGGTGGTCCAACCTCTTTTAGATCCACCTGCCACGACGAATTGATCTACTTTTACTTCTTGCTGGCTTGCGATGAGATCGGTAACTGTATCCATGGCCCTCACAGCAGCCTTAGTCATTGGTAACCTCAAAGGCCATTTTTCATCGCCACTGCGCAAATACTTATCCCAAGTATAAGCTATGATCGAGTCCTCAGTGCGGGGCCTGCCATCATCAATAAAAACTAGTGGCTGGTTTGGAACCATATACAAAGTACTGACGACCGTCCCAGTTTCTAATGCGCGTTTTATATCAGTCGCCTGGGCGGCAGCGGGAGCATCATTAGATTTACTACCGCCTGTAATTGTGAGAAAGCCAATATCACTTTGTATTTCATCTGGAGCGACCACCACCATGAAATGTTCCCAAATTGGAAGATTAACTTCTGCCTCCGTTAACCACTGCTGGGAAATCATTTCCAAAATGAACGTTGTATAACCATCACCCTCAACAGTATTAATTACTTCATAATGGTAATTCGAGTCAGTCGAATTTACATAGTGGTCTAATGCGGTAAGTCGAAGACCATTGCCTGTGTCGGCTGCATTTGAATTTACAGCAAAGAACGAATGGAGAATTAATAAGAGAAATAGTTTTTTCATTTAAGGACCTATACTTATTTTCTGAATTTAAGGAAGGCCGACTAATCAGGAATGCCGTGCCTCGACATTGGCTTCGGCATCTAACTAATTACCGATCACAGACTCCATTCCACCTTCAATCAGTGATGATTCACTGACCAACTTTAGTATTCTGTAACTAAGTTCTCTGATAAGAACCATTACATTACTGATTTAATTCGAGCATCCTGAGAGACGACCTATCAGAAATTCACTTTACTCGCTCCGGAAGCAACAAATGCTATCGTCTTGCAGATGCTGTGTCGACCTTATAAATGCTGGCCTGGAGACAAATTTTCCCGTAGTGATCTCCGATAGCCCTTTTGTAATAATTTGTAGTAGATTCGCTTCCCCGGCGCTTTCTTCTTCATTTAATAAATGCGATTTGATACTTTCAGCTCAATGATCGAATTCCCAAAAGAAATCCGAACAAAAAGGAAATCAAAATGAGACATTTGAGGACAGGAATAGGCACATTACTGCTCATTTTAGTGCTACCAGCAGCAATGGCTCAGGATACTGGAGTCATAGGTCCTAGCCCCTATAACTTCACTACTGAAAGCTGGATGAAGCCGTTCGCACAAGACGGTTTTACCTGGGGTGGAAACTCAGGC
Source organism: Pseudohongiellaceae bacterium (assembly GCA_045565735.1). Lineage (GTDB taxonomy): Bacteria > Pseudomonadota > Gammaproteobacteria > Pseudomonadales > Pseudohongiellaceae > UBA9145. The sequence goes on along the minus strand of JBJLER010000085.1, from coordinate 49,456 downwards.
GTGCAAGTTGAATCTAAAGACCGAATCTACTTTCTGCAGCGTGGAGAAACTGAATTACCAAATCCACTTCCACCGGATTACACAACCTTTGCCGGATCACTCGGTTGGAATGTTTTGCAGGGTCGAGGTCGAATTTGGCGCAACTGTATTTACGTAATCGATAGCGAAGGAAATGTTTTAGAAGTTTGGAATCAATGGGATCATTTGTTCACTGGTACCGACGGCCCAGGACCCCATCGAATTAGACAAAGCCCTTACGATGAGGAAAAAAATGTATGGGTAATCGATGAAACTGGCCACATAATTTATGTGTTTTCCAACGACGGAGAACATTTATTAATGACCCTCGGCGAAAAAAATATTGCCGGCAATGACGAAATTCACTATCACCTTCCGCAGGATGTCGCATTCTTACCAGACGGTAAATTTTTAGTTGCCGATGGGCTCGGTGATAATCGACGTATCGTAGTGCGCAATGCCGACGGTAGTTATCATTCCGAATTTGGTGAGGGCGGTGATGAGCTACACCAGTTTGCTTCAGTTCATAGCTTGGCATTAGGCCCCGATGAATCTCTCTACGCGCTGGATAGAGATCATCGCAATGTAAAAGTCTTTCAACAGACAGCTCGACGTAACTCCAACGCTTATCCTAGCTTCGAATATGTAACAACTTGGGCCGATCTTGGCATGCCTTTGGATATAACTGTTAGTGAAGATAATGCATGGGTTACTGATTTAAATCCACCTAAGATAGTTCAATTTAATCTAGATGGTTCAAGGGAATATACCTGGCCCCTTCCAACAGAAGGTCCAGATTTCTGGATCGAGATGCATTCCCTATCGGTGGACGAAGATGGAAACCTGTATGGAACTGACAACCAGGCTGGTCGTCCGCAGAAATTAGTACCGAGAGCCGGTGCCGACCCAAATCATTTGGTAAGAAGACCTTTCGTTCCCAGATAAATAGTAGCTTTACACAAAAAAGGCGAGCAAGGCTCGCCTTTTTTGCTTCCGCTTTACTATTTTAACGCAAATACTTTAAGCGCTGGCCCATTGCGAGAAAGATTTCTGATTACGTTATCTTCACCACCCAAGAAACCATCGACCACACCTATCCACACATTCGCGTTAATCGTTGGCGTGCCAATAGCCACTGCAATGTACTGGGTATCATCAACCTGATAGGTAATTGGAAACGATGCAGGAATATCACCCAGGTCTGTTTCCCATAGAACTTCACCGTTAGCTTCGTTAAGTGCTTTAAAGGATTCATCCAAAGCACCAAAGAACACTACACCACCTGCGGTGGAGATAGCTGCACTGGTAGGTGGTACCACTTCGCGATGATTCCAGATTAATTCTCTAGTTTCTAAGTTTATCGCCTGCCAACGACCAAACCTACCATCGCTTCCCGCTAGTGGACTTGGCATAGCTCGCATCGCTGCGCCAGTTGAAAGTATGCCACCCTGGCCCGTCGGTCCCGCATCCATACAAATTTCAGCAATCGGTAGTAACAAGATTTTCGAATCTGGGTTGTAGCTCGCGGTTTGCCAATTCCTTCCGCCATTGGCAAATGGGCAAAGAAGATGAGTTTCTTCCGCATTGGGCGTCGCAGCAGGACTAATGGTTTTTGCCCCAGTCTCCGGGTTAATCGCAGTTATTATATTCTGCAATCCCAAATCGATGGAAAATAAGTATTCACCAGACGCGGCATCTAGTGCGTCATATAAGGCCATCTTACCTGCAGTGAGTACCACCTTGCGCATTTCACCTTCAACCTCAATCTCAATTAATTGTCTTTCATAGACCCAATCGAGATCCCATTGATCATTGGCTATATGCTGAAAATACCAAATGAGTTCGCCAGTGCTGGGCCGCAATGCCACTGTGGCATTGGTATAAAGCGCGTCATTAGAGACACCTTCAATATCCGCCGGCCGCAATAATGGTTCTGTGTTATAGGTAGGTGCTAAACCGAAATAAACTAAATCAAGTTCTACATCATAAGATCCAGGCACCCAAACTGAACCACCACTACGTTCTTCTAGAGGAATATCATTCCAGGTGTTACCTCCATCTTCACCAGGCCTAGCTACTGTATGAAATCGCCAGACCTCTTCGCCCGAATCCAAATCAAGCCCTACAATGAATCCTCCCCCGGGCACCATAGTAGCAGTCACCCCTTGCACTAGAGTGTCTCCCGCAACAACTGGCGCGCCCCTTAACGCAAAAGGCAGAGGGCCGCCTTGCGGTGGTGCTTCGATGCTAGTATCCCAAAGTACTTCACCGGACTTATTATCCAGTGCAACCACATGGAGATCTGTAGTAGGCATCAAAACCTTATTGCCATGCAAAGCAATACCAATCTTGGAACTAGCAGTACCTCTTGATTCATGGCGATAGCGCCAAAGTTCATTGCCATTGGTAGCATCCATTGCCAATAGAGTGTCCCTAGTACTCAACAAATACATCACGCCATCATGCACCAATGGTGTTGGAGTATTAGGCCCACTCTCCAGCTCAACTTCCCAAGCTAAACTCAGATCTTGAACATTTGCAGTAGTAATTTGATTGAGAGGGCTGTGTCCGTAGCTGGCATAATTTCTTCGCCAGATTAACCAGTCTTGAGGAGGCGGCGATTCCAACATTTCGTTGGTGACATCGCTCAATCCTTCGAATATTTCGTTAGCGGTCTGGGCATACGAACGCGAATTCACAACCCCCACTATGAATAAATAGACTATTAGAGAAATACAGATTCGAGCTGACCTAAATTTGTGCATTTTCATTCCCTCAAAGCTTAGACTGCATAAGTAAGTGTAGATGTTGAGGCAGAAAAGGCACAAATTCAAAGAGAAAAAGCAGAGCACAGAGAAATATTCGTTAAATTACCGTTCTTAAGTGTTTCTTCATCGATTAGGCTCCTTTTTACTCAATAATTTGTAAGAATTGAGTAAATTCCTGAGCCAGTCTTATAGATAGAAGCGCCAGAGTTAACAGCTTAGATTGAAGGCAATTTGGTTAATGGGTGCAAATACATAGCCTGTATTGCACATTATTTGAGACCACAGAATTTGCCTGTTGATCCGCCGCAGTATTCAGAGAATTCGCAGTCTGTTATCGACAGGCAGTAAAAAAGGGTCCAATACCAGCCCTTTTTTTATTCAATGATTTTTTAGTTTGGTAATCGGTAAGCAACCAGCGCCCCAGGATAATCCACTTGAGAGCTACCGATTTGCACAACGATATATTGCTGACCGCGATGCATGTACGTCATCATGCCGTACTGGCCAGGTGCTGGGAGCGGCACGCTGCCGACAATCTCGCCGTTGTATTTGTCTCTCGCGTTTAGAGTCATTGGTTCATCTGGATACATTTGCGCCATGCCGTCACTTAATGCGCGAGTTTGGACAAGAAGATCGCCTGTTACCATTTGGATCGACCAGCCAACTCCGCCCGTATCAGGTATATCAATGCCCTCTAATGAAGGATGCTTAGCAATGGACTCGGGAGTGGGTCCAACTGCCGTCGACCAAGCTTTATTGCCACTGTTCATGTCATATGCAGTTAATTGGTTATCCATAGGCTTAAATAATCGCAAGCCAGCGATCGTTGGCAGACCACCAGGGCGGCCGGGCAAATAAGCGGCGACAGTCTTACCCGTCGTTGGTGTGCTGTTTGGTGTTGCACCGCCATCTCCTGGTACAGGATAATTCGGATTGTCTCTATCAATACCGTTTGTTGCACGCAAATATCTTGGAGCGAAACAATTTCGCGAGTGTGCGGCAAACATCATTCCGATGCTGGGGTCACCAACCGGTTGATGAGAAATATTTACTCCGGCAAGACAACCTACGTTATTGATATAATCGTTGTTATGATCTTCAGGCAGAGGCGGTACATACAAGCCACCTACACGATAGCCATTTAGAATAAACATCGCCTGTTCTTTTAACTCAGGTGTATAGTCAATTATAAATTCTTCAGTTAAACCATTGGTAGCAATAGGATCGAGTGGTTCAGGCCATGTAGGGAACGGTTGAGTAGGTGCCGTATAGTTTCCAGGGACTTGAGTTTGAAATACTTCACGATCTTCGATTGGCCAGATGGGTTCACCTGTCTCGCGATTAAAAGCGAAAACTAAACCTTGTTTTGTATTTTGAATAAGTGCAGGGACGTTTTGTCCGTCTACAGCTAAATCCATAAGCATCGGTGGCGTAGGTAAATCATAATTCCACTGATCGCTGCGATGAATTTGATAGTGCCAACGACGCTCCCCAGTTTGTACATCCAGCGCCAATACACTGCCTCCAAACAAGTTATAACCTGGTCGGTGACCCGCATAGAACTGCACTGTGGATGCATTGGTCACCATATAAACAAGACCTAACTCGGGATCAGCTGAAGCCGGTGCCCAGGTCGAAATATCTCCGGACCAACTCCAGGCATCATTTTCCCAAGTCTCATGCCCAACTTCTCCTGGTCTTGGGATAGTGTGAAACTTCCAAAGAAACTCTCCGGTGGCTGCATCAAAGCCCATGATGTCGCCCGGTACATTTTCTATGCGGGTTTGACCGTAACCAGGTTGATGTCCAACCAGAACGACTACAACTCCGTTAACAACAATAGGTGGAGAGGAGGCCGTTACCATGCCTATTTCACGGGGAATACCATAATCCGGATCATAAGCGCCGCCTCCAATTAAATAGTCTTGCCATGGACCCCAACCATCAACCAATTTAGGAATAAGATCGATGCCACCAGTCTGACTAAATCCTTCTAGAGGAATTTGTTCTCCCCAATTTTCCAAAGGCAACCCAGTCTTAGCGTCCAGTGCCCAGAGGAAAAAACCAGGAGTAGTAATATATACAACACCTTTACCATCCACCTCGGCGTAAGCAACACCTTTGCCGTAAGCTTGTCGAGGAGAACGCTGATGGCGAACCGTCGGCGGCTCGCGAAAAGTCCATAAGTTTTCACCGGTAGCAGGATCAATCGCAATGACTTGTCGGCGCGGAGTCGCAACTGTGTAAAGTGTACCGTCTACGTAGATTGGTGTTGCGCGAGAGAAGTAATCAACATTTGGTCCAAAATTATCACTGCGCCACACCCATGCCTGCTCAAGTTCATCGAAGTTTGATGCATTGATCTGGTTCAAAGGCGAATAACGCGTATTACCTGAATCACCACCCAGATAACGCCATTCACCATTTTCAGTTCCAAGTGTTACCTGAGCTTGAGACCAGTTGGATAACAATAGATAAAAAGCAATCGTTCCTAAAAGAGTAGCTTTAGAAAGTCTTCTTACAATCGTTACACTCATTGGATTTCCTTGGCCGGCCTAGTTTGGAAGACGATAAGCAACCAGCGCGCCAGGATAATCGACTCGAGAGCTACCGATTTGTACAACGATGTATTGCTGACCGCGATGCATATAAGTCATCATGCCGTACTGTCCCGGTGCCGGTAATGGAACTGATCCGACTACTTCTCCTGTAAATTTATCACGCGCATTTAATGTGAGCGATGCATCCGGTTCTATTTGTGCCATACCCTCACTTAATGCCCTGGTTTGCACTAATAGATCGCCAGCAACCATTTGAATCGACCACCCAGCTCCACCAACGTTCGGGACCTCAACATTTTGCAGTAATGGATGGTTTTCGTATTCGGAAGGAGTTTGCCCAACTGGCAGCGACCAAATTTTTTCTCCTGAGTTCATTTGATATGCAGTAAGCTGATTATTCATGCGCTTATAAATAGGCAATCCATCGATTGTGGCTAGCCCACCACCGCCGCCTGGCAACCATTCAACGACAGTTGTGCCAGTCGTAGGCGTGCTGTTTGGTGTAGCACCACCTTCACCGGGTTCGGGATAATTTGGATTGTCTCTGTCTACACCATTGGTGGGTCGCATAAACCCAGGAGCAAAACAATTGCGCCGATGGGAGTTGTACATGATGCCCAAAGTGGGATCAGCTGTCGGAGGATGATTAATTATATTGCCTCCACCTAAACAACCAGCATTGTTTACAAACTCGCCTTCATAAGTATTTGGAAGCGCCGGCACGTACAACCCCCCTGCGCGATAACCGTTTAATATAGTTGCCGCCTGCTCCCTCAACTCTGAAGTGAAGTCGATTAAATAATCTTCCGTTAGTCCATCGACAATGATGGTATCAACCGGCTCAGGCCAAGTTGGGTAAGGTTGCGTTGGTGAGGTGAAGTTTCCAGGTACTTCCGTTTGAATTACTGCGCGATCCTCTATCGGCCAAATTGGTTCACCGGTTGCACGGTTAAATGCAAACACCAACCCCTGTTTAGTGTTTTGAATCGCCGCCGGAATTTGTTGGCCATCCACGGTTAAATCCATTAACAATGGAGGTGTAGGTAAATCATAATTCCATTGATCACTGCGATGAATTTGAAAATGCCAACGACGCTCACCCGTCTGCACATCCAGTGCTATCAAGCTACCGCCAAAAAGATTGTCGCCAGGACGATGACCAGCATAAGACTGGACAGTCGAAGCATTAGTTACCAGATAGACTAATCCCAGTTCTGGATCCGCGGATGCCGGCGCCCAAGTGGACATGTCGCCGGAGAATCGCCAGGCTTCGTTATGCCAGGTTTCATGACCAACTTCACCAGGGCGAGGAATAACATGGAACTTCCACAACCGTTCACCGGTAGCCATATCAAATCCCATGATGTCGCCAGGCACATTTTCGATTCGAGTTTGACCATAACTTGGCTGATGCCCAACTAGGACTATTAGAACACCGTTTACAACAATCGGAGGTGCCGATGCCGTAACCATTCCCAATTCTCTGGGAATGCCATAGTCCGCATCGTATTCACCGCCCGCTACCAAATAGTCTTGCCATGGTTCCCAATCATCCACCAGATATGGAATTAAATCGATAACACCAGTTTCAGGAAAACCTCCGACTGGAAACGCGCCGCCCCAATTTTCTATAGGTCGACCAGTCTTTGCATCTAATGCCCAGAGAAAGAATCCAGGAGTCGTAATATAAATCACTCCTCTACCATCAAGCTCTCCATAAGTAACGCCTTTCCCATATGCTTGACGCGGCGACCGTTGATGGCGAATGGTTTCAGGTTCTCTAAAAGTCCAGAGTGTTTCTCCGGTTGCAGGGTCGATTGCTACAACCTGGCGACGAGGCGTTGCTACCGTATATAGAATTCCGTCGACATAAATTGGAGTTGAGCGGGAAAAGTAATCAGCATTTGGACCAAAATTATCAGTACGCCAAATCCAAGCTTGCTCAAGATCACTAAAATTATCACGATTGATCTGATTTATCGGTGAGTACTTTGTGTGTCCAATTGTTCCACCAATATAGCGCCATTCACCATTTTCGGTGCCTATCGTCACCTGTGCTTGTAGTGAACTACAGATCAAGAACGAAACCGTTGCAGCTCCAACTTTTATGCTCGTAAGAAATCGTTTTAGATTCATTTCCTATTCCTCTTAAGAGGTTATTGTTTCATATAGCTGTTTATTAATTACTCCCACTCGCTAGCGGGCTCAACGGGATCAGATTTTAAAAAACGGACAAGATCTGCATGGAATTGATCCGGTATCTCGATCTGTGGCGCATGACCAATTCCGGGATACAGTAAGATCGCGGAATTTTGTAACTCGTTGGCTACGTTATGGGCCAGAGTTGGGAAGTCAGCAACCAAGCCATCTTCTTCGCCACCGATTACTAAAGCCTTGGTATCGATATGTTGCCAATCGTAAACCACAGGATCGTTATAAAGCATACCTCCTTGTAAACGTCGAACCATCGTCAATCGTGGCCATTCACCGCTTAAGGTTTGTCCGTATTGACGGCGAACAAACTCTAGATGCGCCGGAGGCCATGCTTCAGGAAAATAGCGGCGGTGGCCTGCCAGGATTCCGCGATAAGAAGCTGGCGCCAATTCTGCTCCGTATGGATCGTTCCATGAACGCCCTTGTCTTTGATCGGTAAGGCCAATTTGATTAACCATTACTACGTGACTAGCAACATCTGGATAGAGCATAGCAAATCGACTGACTACCATACCGCCCATTGAATGCCCAACAGCTGCCACTTCATCAACGCTTAGCTCATCTAGTAATGCCTTCATATTGGCAGCAACGAAATTGAAATTGTAAGGAATGACTGGCTTGGAAGACTTACCATAACCAATTCGATCCACTGCAATAACGCGAAATCCTTCTGCTGCAAGTGCTTTAATCGTTGGCGTATAAGCTTCTGAATAAAAATTCATTCCGTGTTGCCAGAAAATGGTCTGGCCATTTACAGGCCCAGTAGGAGCGACATCCATATAGGCCATATTCATGTCCTGATCGAAGCGCCGCAGTTTTAAGAAATGTACCGGGAACGGGTAGTCGATTTCTTCAAAATTTGCTGATACCGGACCCCAGTCCGCCGGTGGTTCGGGAGGTGGTTCTGCAGGCCATTGATCGGCAGCCAACGCAGCGTTTCCGAAAATTCCGATTAGAACCAAGCCGAGTCTAGCAAAAGACCGCTTAAGAGTAGCATTCATAGTAAGTAAGCCTTTGTTTTTATTGAATATAAGTTCTTATAATTGAATCAAGGTTAAACAGTGTATTACAGAATGAGTTGAAGCAAAAATAAATGCAAACCAGACGAATCAACGATCCCATTGGGCCGATACTTTGATAGACTCCGTTTTACTTATTGCTGGTCAAATTCATCCATTTATCAAAAACAGGTAACGCTCTATGAAAACAATAGTAAGAGCTTGCAGCGTCCTCTTTGCTTCCCTTTTTATCTTTGCAACAGCACAGGGGCAAGATAGCGATTATGAAATCCCAAGAACCATTGATGGGCATCCAGACTTACAAGGAGTCTGGGAAAACAATACTATCACTCCGGTAGAGAGACCTGATGTTTTTGGGGATAAAGAATTTTTAACCGATGAGGACATCGACTTTCTCCGCGCCGGACTAAACACCATTGAAAGCTCTGGCGAAGATGCGCTCTTTGGCGAAGGTGTAATTCAGGCGATATTTGAAGGTGAAATTAATTCCTATGATCCATCCACAGGGAATTACGATTCCCAATGGATGGCTCCCCGTACTATTCACCGACGCACATCGCAAATAATCGACCCACCTAATGGTAAATTTCCTCCGCGAACAGAAGAAGCAATCGCTGCAGGTCGCGATTTAGCCGAGCATCGTCGACTGCATCCAGCGGATACGTGGGAAGATCGCCCCCTCGGAGAAAGGTGCTTGAGTTTTGGTGCGCCACGGTTAAGCGCTGGTTATAACAGCTACTGGCAAATTGTCCAATCGAAAAATACAGTAGCTATTATTCAGGAAATGGCTCACGACGTTCGTATTATTCCCCTTGTTGAGAAACCTCACGTAGATGAAAGTGTTAAACTATGGCACGGCGATTCGCGAGGTTGGTGGGAAGGTGATACGTTGGTTGTTGAAACCACTAACTATTCCGAAGCTAGCAGTACCAGTCCGCGCACGGTAGAGAAAGTTAATATCGAGAGACTAACTCGAATTGGTAACAGCGCCTTACAGTATCGGTTCACTTCCAATGATCCAGGGAATTATTCTGCATCATACACCCGCGAAATTGTTTTCGATAAGACGCCGGACAAGATTTATGAATACGCCTGCCATGAAGGCAACTATGGCATGGAATATATTCTTTCCGGTCATCGTGCAGAAGAAAGGTTGGCAGCCGAAGGTGGTGCTAACGATTAGATTATCATAAGCACAAAAAAAGGGGTCGCTGTGGCGACCCCTTTTTTTGTAGGCGATACATTAACGAAGCTGACCTGCGATTCCTTCAAGTGTTGCAGCTAAAGAAAGATACCTGGCACGGCTTCGACCACTACGATCGTTACCCTCACCTTCCATTGCTTCAGCAAGCTCATCTAATTCATTGGCCAAACCGCTATTGCTGGAATTACTAGAAAGTAATCCTTCGGCTTGATCCAGTGCAGCATTGAACTGAAGCACTTGACCGCCGTCAATAACATTACTGCGTTGCAACTGATCCATGTAGGCTCGGGCAACAACAGGTACATCAGGCCAAGATACTCGTTGCTGAGTTTGCGCATTTACAGTTAGATCAGCATCTTTTAAAGAAGCCGCAGCAATCTCATTTGCTGTAATGAAATCACTAGGCTCTAAAGAAAATACATCTAGTCCACGAGCGATCTCAGTTCCATAGATGTGTCCGCCATACCAGTAGGTAGACCAGTAGCCAGCAGTTATGAGCTCTTCTTCATCTAGTGGCCCGCGATCGAAGAAAGCGATCTCTACTGGATTGGAAGAGTCTGTAAAATCAACGACGGAAACACCGCCCTGATACCAGGCTTGAACAAATATATCTCTGCCTGGAACAGGAATGAGCGAACCGTTGTGTGCAACACAATTTTCCGTATCGGTTTGTGGTGCAGACAACTTGTAGTGAGAACGGAATTCCAACTGGCCATCAACAATGTCATAAAAAGCGTCTGCTCCCCAGGTCATTGGGTCGGATGCACGACAACGAGGGCGACCACCGCCGCCCCATTCATCGGTAAAAATTACCTTAGTGCCATCGTTGTTAAACGTCGCTGAATGCCAATAGGCGAAACCCGGATCAATAACCTGATCAATTCGTAATGGATTCGCTGGATCAGAAATATCCAGCAAGATCCCATTGCCGGAACAGGCCCCTGCCGCTAATCCCATTTCAGGAAAAGTTGTAATGTCATGGCACTGGTTAGTTTCACGAGTGTCCTGAGTATCAGGGCCATGATCACCACCTTCCCATAGTCCGGCCAGAACACCACTATCAGGATCAGCAAAGATGAATGGACGATTTATAATGCGCGCGTCCTCTGGACGTTCCATCGGAATCTCGATAACTTCAATTCGAAACAATGCTGATTCGGAGTTTTCAAATGGTGAATCATCAGAACAACCTGCAAGCTCTTCATCATCTCGAACACCTGATGTTCCTGACACATAAACATAAGCGATGTTGTTCTCATCCGGCTCACTAACCACCGTGTGGGTATGAGAACCACGACAAGTTTGTACAGCACCAACTTGAATCGGCATACTGAAATCACTAATGTCAAAAATTCGAATTCCTTGTACTCGTTCCTGGCTGTTTGGCTCTGGCACACCTTCTAAACCACAATCTAGTCGACCGCGTGTTTCTTGCACCGACATAATCAGCAGATTGCCGACTAAAGAAACATCTCCTTGGCCACCAGGACAAACCACTGAACTAATGTGTTGCGGCATGGAAGGGTTGCTAATGTCATAAGTATTAAATCCGTGATAGTTACCAGCAACTAAATAATTTCCACTGAACAGAAGATCGGTGTTAGAAAAGCTTAAGAGAGATGGACGTGGATCATCATTCTCATTTTCTTCCTCATCTTCATTGGCCGGAGTTTCTGCTAGACCGCTGACTGCATCTTCATTTGTAAGTTCTTCAGCCGTATCAGCTTCTTCGTCATCCGGCCCTAGTGATTCTTCCGACTCTGGACGATTTGGTAATCCTGATGGATTCTCTGGATCGAAGAAACCATCGGGCTTAGGTAAAGAAGCTACAAGTTGTAAATTTAGAGCGGCTTCTCCAGCATCTCTAAAACCTGGCTCGAGATTAACGCGAGGGTCTGGATTAAAACCTGCTAACATTAAGTCCATTCGGTCGATTTCTGCGCTTTGATCTGAAGTCACATCCGAAGTAAATGCGTAAAGAACTGGATCCTGCGCTGCACCTCTTTGATCCAACAAGTTCTCAACCATTTCAAGAGCACCTTCATGGTGTTGGATCATGAACTCTAAAAATAAACGATCGAATTGATCTCCCGATGCGACCTCTAATTGAGCCATATCTTCACTTGTAAGCATGCCGGGCATCAGATTGTAACCATCAGCATGGTGAGCATCCGTGCCAGGAACATCAAGATCACGCTCGCGCAACCAATCCTGCATCATAGAAATTTCGTCATCCTGAGAAAGTGAAATCCTTTCAGCCATTAAGTTCATTGTCTCTCTATTGGAGCGGGACTCAACCAGAGCAGACATTTCCATGGCTTGAGCATGATGGGAAATCATGCCTTGCAGAAACATTACGTCCCCTGCTGAATATTGAATACTCGCAAGATCCGCTGCTTCTTCGGCGGTAATGATGCGCCCCGGCTGACCCGGTGCACCTGGCTGAATAATTGGCACCTGAGCCAGGCTTTGGGTAGCAACTACCCCAGATAAAGCCAATAGCAGGCAAGATATAATTTTGCTGTAACTAGATTTCATAAATAGTACTCCGTGACTGTATCGCTACCCCATTTGCCATAACCGTGCATTTTACCCATAGATTTCGGTTTGTGGAGAGTAAATATCGTATTAAATACTGTGCTGGACCGCGCCATGAGGCGCGTAATACACTGGTTTTTGAAATAGCCACTAACCACCGTAATAGTTGAGAAAAAGATGACTTCCATGCGAAATTTCATTGTTCTGCTTTGCGCCTTAATCCCAATCTGGATTGTAGTAGGACAAGACTTTACTCCCAGCGTATTTGATCGAGATGATGGATTGATTCCAGTAAATACCAGCGACCCGAGTTTTGATCCATGGAGCCAACTTAGAGATCCGGAAAACGATCCCGACCGGGAACCAGGACCTTTTTATCCTGGCAGATTACGCAACGCTGGAGTGCTCACTTTTTTTGGTTTACCTATCGCCATTAATGCTGAAGATTTGACCGCTGGTGAAGTCGATGTGGCAATTTTAGGGGCACCAATCGATATGGGGGTCGGAATGCGCGGCGCAGCTTTAGGTCCTGGAGCTTTAAGAGAAAGCTTAGGAGTCGGCGGCGGCGGCGGACTCCCTCATATGCACACAGGGGTATCCTGGAAGCGCGAACTAAAGGTCGTAGACTATGGTAATTCCCCCATAGATCGATTTAGCGTGGAAAGAAGCATGTTACCGGTTAGGGAACTGGTTCGAGAAATTGCCTCAACTGGCGCTATTCCACTTATTGTCGGTGGTGACCATTCTCTCGAATATCCTGACGTTGCCGGCGTTGCAGATATTTATGGCAAGGAAAATGTTGGCGTTATTCATTTCGATGCGCACTATGATGCAGCAACGGAAGGCTATAGTGGACACTTGATTTCTCATGCTCAACCCATCGCCCTATTAATTGAGGAGGGGCATGTATTAGGACAAAACTATATCCAAGTTGGTCTGCGCGGATATTGGCCTGGCGAGGATGGATTCGAATGGATGCGCGAACATAATTTCCGTTATCACACCATGGTTGAAATTGAACGGGATGGCTGGGACGCAGTCATGGAAAGGGTTATTGCCGAAGCGAATGATGGACCAGAATACTTATATATCTCACTTGATATTGACGTGCTCGATCCTGCTTATGCTGCCGGTACTGGCACCCCAGAGCCTGGAGGCCTTACTACCAGAGAATTGTTCCCTTTGATTCGCGCGCTTTGTACAGAAAACAATATGGTAGGTTTTGAACTGGTGGAACTAAATCCCTTGGCAGATCCTGGATATACAACAGTAATGAATGCGAATCGTGCGGTCCAAGAGTGCTTAACAGGTATCGCTATGCGAAAAGTGGGAATTACCGACGGCAATTACCTTAACCCGCTAACTGTAGAAGATGCTATTCCTGATCCTTAACAATAAAAAAGACTTTGAGAAAAATTAAAGCCCTTCTCTATCGGTTAATTCTATTGTTAGTTGAGCTTTTTTATTCACCAATTACCTTACTTCAATAGTAATTTCAGAATAGCTTGTGTAAGTCGAATCATCAGCGTAAGCCCGCAAGACATAAGTGCCTCTCTGGCTGAAAGTAGCTGCAGTGACTCCTTCCTCACCAGCAGGATCTAATTCAACAACATTATTGTCGAAATAGACCTGTCCTGGACCTCGGTATTTGATCCAGGTTAATGCAAGCCCAGTTTTATCGGCAGCCGCATAGTTCACAATACCTTGCTCTTTGGGCGAGTTTCGACCTATGCCACCCCCAACCTCCGGTAGTAAATTAGGTAGTGGATCCATACGCCCGCGCCTGTCTCTCTCGTAAGGTCCCGGCAATCCATCGTCTGCAGCAAAAGCCCGTAAGTTAATAGCCTGACCTGGGCGAGCTGAAATACTTCCTTCAATACCAACCAAGCGTAAACTTGGTGGCTCATTTTCGTACTCAATCTCAGTTCGCCCCCCAGTGCCCCGCCCTCGATTTGCACTCCATACACCTTCATCGACAGCCCAGATATTTTCTCTTTCCAAAGTGCCGACAGCTGTTCTAGTTTCACCATTGTGACTAATAGACCAAACCAATTCATTACCGACAAAATCTGCGGGCAAATTAACGTCCACGACGAATTGCTGGCGGCGTGGATAGAAATAAGTAGGTTGACCTCGATCCTGGGAGCCTGGATTGCTAAGAATTAGATCTTCTTTAAGCGGCCCGGCATCATTAACACCAGTAGCGACATAGAACGCGTTACTGCCACCAATTTCAATATTAGGCATCTCATCATAGTTTCGATTTAAATATCCAAACCACATAGTAAAGGTACCATCATCATTCCGCTCAAAGCCTTCATAGATTGGTTGAATACTTTGACCGAAACGATGCAGCGTCTGCGCAGTAATAAATGATGAATAGGACAGAAGAAGCAGCGCCAAAATGGCGCTGCTTAGATGTTGTAATTTAGCTTTGGGTATTCGAACTAACATCGCTCGACGACTCCTTTATTATGATATCTGCTTACTAATCACTCCCCGCATTCGATTGACCGAGCCTTTCTGCCACTGCGGCGTCATACTCTTCATCAGTGAGCTCATAATAACTTATCCAGGAGAACGACATGTCGTCGGTAGAGCGTTGACCAAAACCAACCCAGTTTCTGGTGTCGCCAGCCCAGGGATTACTTGGAGAATTGTCAAACCAGCTGGTTACATGCAACATCGAACCTTTAGGAATTAGGGGCTGCACGTCGTCAGTATAGTTATAGGCAATGTGCCAACCAAAGTCCCAATCGGCACAGCTCAGAGTCTGCCGACGATTGTCCTGGTAAATCACCTCGATGCATTGGCGTGTTCCCAAATTATGCAAATGTGGCTGAAACGTTGTAATGCGAATGTTCTTATCAAGAAATTCATAACCATCAGTCCTAATCGCCGCTTCTCCACCCGGTAGATCTAGGTCTTCATTGTCGGCCATATGAGAACGAATCAATTCGTGCTCAGGCTCTTCATTTTCAGGCAAGAACCATAATCCAAGCCGCGTTCGATCGGTTCGGTCCAGTCCATCTGGGCTCGCGGCATAGTGGACATTCCAGTTAAGGCGTGTGCCCGCTTTTATCAACTGACCAGTACCTGGGGGATTAATGTCAGCAGTTTTGCCGAGAGCATATTCACTGAGAAATCCTCCTCCCCCTTCAGGAAATTCCATGGAAGTTACTGCATGATGAACCACTGGGAACCCTTCAGCAGATGGCTTGGTCTCAAAAGCTTTTATCCAACGATCTTCTGTCAGGCCGGTATCACTATAGAAAGTCATCCACCAGTTAGGGCCATCTGCCGGCACGGTAAATGGTTCTGGGATCGGGATTATAAGATCAGGCGGCCGCCCCATCTCATCTTCTAGCGTCCAGGCCACACTGTCCTCGAATTCTGGAACTACTGGCATATTGCCCATGTCGCCCTGAGGCGAACCGGCATCCACCCAAGCCGCGATAGTCGCTATTTCTGAATCAGTCAGAGATCGATCATCTTCAAAAGATCGCACACCAACTGTTTTATCAATAAAGTACGGAGGCATCTTTCGTCGCACCACTCGATCCTTGATAACCGGAGCCCAGGCGCGAACAGTTTCATAATCTATAAGCGTCATAGGCGCGATCGACCCAGGTCGATGACACTCAACACAATTTTCATAAATGATCGGTGCAACATGTTCCGCAAAGGTAGGGTCAGCTGATTGCTGAGCAATCGCTGCAGAAGAGATCATAACTCCCAAAATAACCGCTGCTTTTCTCATTATTTTCACTTGGCAACCTCCTGCTAGATTTTCGACTTTCTGTGCTAACTGCAGCTTTCGAACAGAGCCGAGAATTGCTTAATGTTTTTTAACGGTTCAACAAGACGAGACTATTAATATACTTGGCTGTCCGTCAAGTTATTCCTCCTGTATTTCAGTTATTTATTGCAATCTGTGACTGTTTTCACCAATGCGCTCTAAAAAACTTTCCCGGTGCAAATACAAATAAGAATTGATAATTTTACAGCTATGAACGATTTAACGATTTCCGAGCTAATCAAGCCCCATGGAGAGAAACAGGGCGATTCTCCAGCGCTTATATATGCAGGAAACAAAACCTGCTATACGGAACTTATTAGCATGGGTCAGCGAGCAGCCAGAGGCTTATTAAACCTAGGAGTTTCACATGGTGATCGAGTAGCATTTTGGCTCCCAAATTGCCCAGCTTACGTTGTGTTATATCTTGCGTGCGCGCAATTAGGAGCTATAGCCGTTGCAGTAAACACTCGTTTTCGCAGCACTGAGGTAGCAGACATACTTTTCAGATCTGGCGCCACATGTCTTATTATTTGGCCAAACTTTCGAGACATAAATTTTCTAAAAATACTCGAAGAGCTCGATAAAACCGCTCTGCAAGATTTGAGGACAATCATTTGTTATGGTGAAGAAGAAACTCCAGCTGAGCTATCTCCTTTTCCAAGTCAATTTGAAAAAATTACTTATTCTGAGCTAGTTCAGTCACAGCCTTTACGAAAAGATCATAGTACTCCCACTAGCGGCTGCAATATTTTTACAACCTCCGGGACAACAAAGGCACCCAAATTTGTTTTGCATACACATCAGTCTATTACCAACCATGCTTTAGCTATTTGGCGCAATCTTGAACAAATTATTGATAACGGTGTCTTTTTCCATACGCTGCCATTCTGCGGCGTATTTGGATTCAATCACTTGTCCGCCGCATTAGCCGGCGGAAAAGCCAGCATTATTCAAAGCGCATTTGATGCGATTGATGCTGTCACGCTAATCGACAAATATCAGGTGCATTATTTAAGTGCTACTGACGACATGCTATTAACTTTATTAGATGCTGACCAAAGAGACTACGCAATGCCGTCTCTCGTGTGTTGCGGTTATGGTGCATTTAATCTGCCTGCAGAAGAAATAACTAAAAGAGCCAACCGAAAAGGGATAACGGTAGTGGGTCTTTATGGCATGAGCGAAGTTCAGGCTTTGTACGCAAGGCGATCGCACGAGCTCACCCCAGAACTTCGGTACTTGCCGGGTGGAAAATTAGTTTCCAAACAGGCCAAAGTTCGTGCGCGCAATCCGGACACAGGAGATGTACTCCCCCACAATCAAAGTGGTGAGTTGGAGTTTAAAGGGCCAAGCCTAATGAAGGAATATTTTGGAGACCAACTTGCGACCTCTGAATCATTTACCAGCGACGGTTATCTGCGGTCAGGGGACCTAGGATATACTACTTCGAAATCAGAATTTGTTTTCGAAGCTCGCATGGGAGATACCTTGCGTCTAGGGGGGTATCTAGTGAGCCCTGCAGAAATTGAGAATGTTATTACCGAGCATAAAGCCATTGAGGCTGCTCAGGTGGTCGCTGTGCGAGTAAGCAATAAGATGCAACCTTATGGATTTGTAGTAGCAAAAAGCGATATGGAAATAACCGATGAATTGCTGCGCGCTCATTGTGAAGAACGGATAGCAAAATTTAAAATTCCAGTTGCCTTTCAATATATAGATCAATTTCCCACCACAAAGAGCCCTAACGGCACCAAGATTCAACGAACTAAACTACGACAAATGGCAGAAGAAGCCTTAGAGTCTGATACATGAGATTAGTTCTGGTGCTCGCAAAATGATTGATTTATCCACATACAGTAAAGTCCGATACCTGATCCCTGGAAATAAAAAGCCAGTGTATTTTGCCTCCCAAGGCGGAGCAGAAGCCCAATTAAATATTAATGCTGACTTTGAAGATATTGAAGTCAAGATTAATGATGGTCGCTGCCTGAACCCGCCAGCCAACTTAGATAAAGAGGGTTTCGAACTTCACGACCATAAAAGCATGATTGCTGATTTCTACGAAATCAAGAATCAGCAAGCTAATTACGAAGCGGAGCTAACAAATTTGGTATTGCCGATTATCGGTGGAGAAAAACTGGTTGTATTTGATCATACGTTACGATCAGATTCAGCTGCGGTTCGGGAAGCTCACAATATCAGAGAGGCAGCTGCTGTAGTTCATAATGATTACACTTTTAACTCTGCCCATAAAAGAGTAAGAGAAGTGCTAGATCATGACGAAGCAGAAACAAAACTTCAAAACCGCTTCGTCATTGTAAACGTATGGCGAGCCATTGCAGGACCGGCAATAAGTTCACCGCTGACTTGTTGCGACGCTCAATCAGTCACTGAAGAAAATGTGTTTGCCAGTGAGCGAAGAGCCAAAGACAGAATTGGCGAGCTGGAATTAGTAAGCAGAAGCGTCGATCACAAATGGTATTACTATCCAGAAATGAACAGAGATGAAGTTTTGCTAATTAAAACTTTCGATTCTGCTTTAGATGGCAGGGCCACTAGGTCGGTTCACACAGCATTCAGAAATCAGCTTGCACCCATTGATTGCCCTCCCAGGGAAAGTATTGAATCAAGAATGTTGGTGTTTTTCTAAGAACTTTCTCGCAAATAATCGTCTGTACCGTCTAGCCAATCATCCCGGCGAGGCGCCCACATATCAATTTCTTCCACTTCCCCTATACAAGTTGCCTTATGCAGAACATGAGGTGGAATAACAACAACATCACCGGGATTTAAGAGCAGCTCTTCAGGATCATCCTCACCAAAGACGAACCGCATTTGACCTTTAATTACCTGGGTAATCTGTTCATTGTGATGACAGTGCAATGGCACCACGAAGCCATCATCAAAATAGATCTTTGCAACGGTCATTTTTTCTCCG
The DNA here is from genome assembly GCA_045565735.1 of Pseudohongiellaceae bacterium. Lineage (GTDB taxonomy): Bacteria > Pseudomonadota > Gammaproteobacteria > Pseudomonadales > Pseudohongiellaceae > UBA9145. The sequence continues at coordinate 30,397 of JBJLER010000085.1, read as the reverse complement.
GTGACAATTCTCCGGCGCATACTATCGTTGACTATTTCCATCTCAATCTCTTCCCAGTTTATTGATTGAATTTTATTTCCCATTATTTTCCTCTCGCACATTTCTGGGGGCAAAAAAAATGAAGCAATACTGCCAAGCGGCAGTATTACTTCATTCTGATGTTTATTTATCTTACTAGCGAGTTGAATACTTGGTGAAAGCGCCACCAGCCCAGCTTAGAGAATTAGGTCCTTCAGCTGCATAAACATTACCACTCGCATCAACCGCAACACCTTCGCCTGCTGTGCCTTGATAGACGCGGTCAGGCCTTTCAAATGGTGGAATGAATCCAGAAATTCTGTCTTCATCGATATGCCCTATGCGAACACCATTCCGCCAGCCAACATGATTTGTCGGACCAGATTCAGAATCAATCGCGTAGACCAAGTCATTGTCAGTAATGAAAATGCCACTAATACGCCCATAGGCATAACGCGACTCAAGGTAATTTCCGTCTTGATCAAACAGTTCTAGGCGATGATTACCGCGATCTGCAACCCATAAACGACCCTTAGAATCAAATTCCATGGCATGTGGAGTTCGAAACTCACCGTGACGCACACCAATTTCGCCCCACTGCATAATAAAAGTGCCATCTGGGGCAAATTTCAATATTCGCGCGGTGTCTCCTGCTGCTCGTCCTTCCTCCATGGCTGCATTGCTAGTCATGCCCTGACCATTATGGCCATCGGACACGTAGATGCTGCCATCAGGGCCCACGATTACATCATTAGGCTGGTTAAACTGACCGGACCCAGTACCCGCCTGACCTGCAGTTCCCAAACTCATTAGCAAGTCACCATCGGCGCTAAATTTATGCACTTGATGTCCTTTGGTACCGTCCGCATTCGCGGCAAAGTCCGTCACCCATACATTCCCTTCATTATCCGCATGAATTCCATGAGGCGTTTGCATTAGACCGCCGCCGAAGTTAGCTAGTACTTCTCCAGTATTGCGATCGAACTTGAAAATTGGATCCACAGGATTTGTATCACAATTAATAGGTACACCGCCGCCGAAATTGCTAGCGCCACATCGCTCGTAGGCCCAAACGTGACCATCAGTTGGGTCAATATCTACACCCGCAGTCGACCCCCATTCGCGGCCGGCCGGAAGCTCTCCCCAATTCTGAGTCACAATTGGATTAGGATTAGGTAGTCCGGTTCCCGAAATTGCGTTTCCTGATTGTGCTGAAACTATCCCGGAAGCCAGGGCTGGCAGTACTGCAGCCAGAATCACTTTCTTGGATAACATGTCCACTCCTCACTATACTTATTATTAGGTTTGACCAAGCATAATTGGGCTAGCCCCAAAAATACAGCAGCTTGGAGTCAACAGCTTAGAAACCAACCCTTTTTATTGTGTTTTTGGAAATTGAATCAGGCAAAATGGCGCCAATTTTTTACCGACCGAAGGAGTGACAGTGCAGTGGCAGTGGTATCAAAAAAAGAAATCGAGGCTTTTTAGCCGCAGAAGATCTGGTTGCTCACGCGGTTGGGACCTATTCCATCCCACCAAAATAGAAAAATTAGACTTATTTAATTTTCACTACTCTCAATACAATACTTTTCAACGAAAATTGGCGGCATCTTGACCGGCCTACCATTACTTAAGTTTGTACACACAAAATCCATTTCAGCGCGAACTAAAGTCTTTCCAGATGTGTAATTCACAATTTGAAAGAGTCTAGAAGCTCTCAGCTTGCCGTCGTTAGCAATAATCCAATTTGCTACTTTCAGCTTGTCACCTTTATAGGAAGGCCCAAGTAGATCCGCTCGCATCTGCTTAACTGCCATGCCTCTTTGCATCTCCGTGCAGATATCATCCGGCAATCCAACTGCGCCTGAATGTGCAAACATGCAATCAGTCATCCAGGCAATGTAAAAATGATTTGAAACGTGGCCGTAACCATCGATACGATCACTACCCACAGTCACATCGATGATAAATGGATTTGTTCTATCCAATACAAAATCATTCATGAGAAAACCTTTTATACTTTGAAACCAATATTAAGGAATTCCTTTTCTTTGTTAAACAATGGAAGAAATTAGTTTAAATCCAATCGGTATAGTACATAGCCCTTATAAACAAAAATTTGCTATCCCGCGACAACCAAACTTAGTACCAGCAGGAATTGGTAAAATTGAGTTGCATGCTGACTTTGCTGACTTAAATTGTTTGCGGAGCATCGAGCAATTTTCCCATCTATGGATCTTGTTTTTCTTTCACGCTACAGCTGAACTAGGATGGTCACCAACTGTTCAACCCCCAAGACTAAGTGGTCAAGAAAAAGTAGGCGTGTTTGCCAGCCGTTCACCTTTTCGCCCTAATCCTTTAGGAATATCCGTAGTTGAGTATCTTGGATATAAATCTGTTGATGGCAAAATTACTATTGAGGTTGGAGGCATCGATATATTAGACAAAACACCAGTGATCGATATCAAACCTTATATTCCTTATTCTGACATTCTTGATTCTGCCGACGGTGGTTACGCAACTGAAAAACCAAATTCAAATTTTGAGGTTTGTTTTTCCGAAGCGCCGGAGAAAGAATTAGCAGCGCTAGCCTCAAATTTTCCAGAACTTAGAGATCTAATCTCACAAGTGCTTAATCAGGATCCCAGACCTGCATGGCGAATAAAAGAACAGGATGAACAACAGTATGGAATGACATTGTTTGAATTCAATATCAAATGGCAAATAAACAAAGATACGATTTCTGTGACGGCAATAAACAAATTAGAAAACATTTGACAAACCAGTGCTTTGTTCTCGGCAGAGACTATGTAGAATATCGCCTTTAGAACGAAGAGCTCTATCCATACAGTAAAAATTAGTAGAGAAAATAAATGATCAAGCTAGTTCCTTTCAGTTCAGTTAGTCTGGCCCGTTACTCTTCGCTAGTCTTACTTTCCTGGCTTTTTGTAAATCATGCTCTCAGCCAGTCGGCCCTAAATAATTTCGAAAACGTTACTCTAGAAGAATTAGCGGATCCTCCCGCTAAAGATTGGCTAATGTGGCGTAGAACAGGCAATCATTGGGGTCATAGCCCTCTCGACCAGATCAATAAAGATAATGTCTCATCTCTCAGATTGGCTTTCGCCTGGACCATGGAACCTGGCTTACAAGAAACTACTGCACTGGTAAGAAACGGAATAATGTTTCTGCCGCAAGCTTGCGATTTTATCGAGGCTATTGATGCTAGTGATGGCACATTACTTTGGGAATATCGACGACCTCCAGTTGATCATATCGCTTCACTTTCTTGTGCAAATCGAAACGCCACGATTTATAAAGATCAACTAATTATCGCCACAAGAGATGCCTACCTCGTCTCCCTTAATGCTCGAACTGGCGAAGTTACTTGGGAACATCAAGTCGGCGACTGGACTGTCGGACAACACTATTCCGGGGGCCCGCAAGTTCTCGACGGCAAAATTATCGCCGGTATGTCGGGTTGTTATTACATTAATACAGGCTGTTGGATTACAGCACACGACCCAGATACTGGAGAAGAACTCTGGCGCACTAATACCGTACCTCGTATTGGCGAAGCAGGAGGGGAAACCTGGGGAGATGTTCCAAACGAACAACGCCGCGGCGGATCTGCCTGGATGCCTGCCAGTTATGATCCTGAGCATGATCTTATTTATCAGGGAATTGCCGTTCCAATTCCCTGGGGGTCGATTCAAAGAGATACCCGCGGCGGCGACGTACTTTATACGAATTCAACCATCGCTCTCGCTGCTGATACTGGAGAAATCGAGTGGTACTTCCAACATATCCCTGGTGGCAATTGGGACCAAGATCACCCATTCGAACGAATAGTAGTTGAATCAGAAGTAACACCAAATCCCGATGCAGTTTCCTGGATAAATCCCAACATTGTTTCAGCGGAGCGGCGCAAATTGGTAACAGGAATTCCTGGAAAGCCCGGCATTATCTGGACTATGGATGCAGAAACTGGAGAATTCCTGTGGGCTAAAGAAACCAACTATCAAAATGTCATCGTCGGTGTTGATATCGAGAACCAAAAAGGTATAACTAATCCGGAAATCGATATCACTGAAATTCGGCAACGCAGGCTAGTGTGCCCAACAACTACCGGAGGCATTAACTGGAACTCTGTCGGTTACAGTCCGGACACAAACGCACTTTATGCACCCACTAATAACACCTGCATGGATTACTATTTAAACCCGGTTAACCCTGTTGTCGGTGGTTATCACAGCAGTGCAACATCGAGAAAAATAAATCTGCCGGATGGTGATGGTCAAATTGGAATATTTACAGCAGTTGATGTTGCAACCGGCGAATCAATATGGACTTACCAACAAAGGGCCGCGATAACCGGTTCGGTTTTGACAACCGGCGGCGGCCTAGTTTTTGTTACTGATGACGCGCGACGCTTGCGAGCCTTTGATGCAGATACTGGTGAAATCCTTTGGGAACAAATACTGAATTCTTCTGCCGGTGGATTTCCTACGACATACAGTGTCGATGGCGTGCAATATATTGCTATCGCAGCAGGTGGAGGCATTAACCATCGAACCCTCACTCCTGAAATTAGACAGCGTAGCGGTGGCAATATGCTTTTTGTGTTCAAACTACCTTAGTTAAAGGACTTAGATGATTTATAAGCTTGGCGAATTCGAAGTTGAGATTGTTGGAGAAGATTTTTTCGTTGCTGACAGCGCTACAGTTCTTGGTAAAGTGAAATTAGAAAACAATGCAAGTATTTGGTTTGGCGCTATCTTACGTGGCGATAATGAATTAATAACCATTGGCGAGAATTCAAATATTCAGGAGTGCGCCGTGCTTCATACTGATCCGGGTATGCCATGTACTATCGGAAAAAATGTAACTGTAGGACACCAGGCCATGTTGCATGGTTGCACAATCGGAGACAACTCACTAATTGGAATTAATGCAGTTGTCTTAAATGGTGCAAAGATTGGAACCAACTGCCTGATTGGTGCAAATGCCCTGATAACAGAAAATAAGGAAATTCCCGATAACTCCCTAGTAATGGGAGCGCCGGCGAAAGTAGTAAAAGGACTGACCTCTGAACAACAGGCAGGGCTTGTGCAAAGTGCAGAACATTATGTTCAGCGATTCAAAAAATTTAAGCGCGAGCTGCAACCAGACCCGCGCTTCATTGATGGTTAAGGCGCTTTAACACAAAAACCAATAAAAATTGGCTTTTCAGATAAATATATTGGCTAAATTTTTAATCGTTCCCTGGGCTTTGCTCTTCCCTATGCTCGCGCTCTCTTACTCGTGCCCCCATTAAAGTAGCACTCATAGCATAATTTCCTTCATGGCAGGCGTACTCGTATGGCACCTGATCTGATTTAGGCCACACAAATTCACCACCCCATGAATCCGTGTAATCTTCGTCGTCAACCATAAAACTGTAAAGCAGACCACCGTCATTGATAGGTGTGAATCGCTCGGTTACTTTGCGATCAGCAGTTTCGTAAGGCTGATCCAAGAAGTTAGTGGTTTCGACTACCAGGGTGTCGCCTTCCCACCAGCCAATGGAATCACCATCGAATGTCGCCAAGTCAGAGGATTTATGCTCCTCATCACCGATACGAATGATTCGAGCCCAATGCATCCATTCGATATAAATCATCATGTATTCATCGGTTTGCACAACAGTTTTCAGATTGTTGTAAACCAAAGGTCTGATGGGGATTGATGCCGAGGGTTGATAGATGCAGCGAACTCCTAAAGTTTGATTCTCAGGGCCATCATAAGGCTGATCACCGGTTTCTAACCACCAAGCACCGTCCCTTTCGGGCCAGGCAAATTTGGGTGCAGCATCCGCTTTCGCCTGCCCTTCAGGGGTTCTCAGTGGCATGCGACCGTTTTCTGGATAGGTCAAAATTGAAGTTCGATATTGACCATCGATCGTAAAACCGTCATTGCCCCGATCGAACCAAAAATCGTTATAAGACCCAATGCTTCCTCCGGCTTCCGGAGCACCTCTGTCTGGATCACTAGGATCCGAATCCCGGGAACGAATTCCCATCTCTCTATCTCGCAAGGCCTGAACTTCATCTTCAGACAAGAACAAGCGGTCACCATATTCTGTTGGCCGCTGAAACGGCGTAAGACTTGAGATGTCGTAGTTGCCATTAAAATCTGGCTTACCAGAGGCAGTTCGTGAAAAATCATCTTGTGCATTAAGCAAAGATGAAACCAACACAAATGGTATCGCAGTAATCAAAAGTTTTATCGTGGCTTTCATTAATTCCTCCTTGCTGAAGGATTCAAACCTGACACATTTGGGATTGATACCAACTACTGTGACAAGTGTCGATGTCAGCCCACCGATTGGGCATGAATAAACTCAGTCTAACATAAGGCTTGCAGGCATCTGAATGATTTCAACTGTCACAGTAAATGCGAATTCAGTAAACTGTGCTCTCGCTGACATACGAGGAGCTTTAAACGATGATTTCCGTTAACCGGTTGAGTATTGAAGACGCACGAATATTAATCGAGGGAGCGAGAGCGCAAGCTGATGAAATTGCTGTCCCTATGTGCATCGCAGTAACTGACGATTCAGGAAACTTGGTAGCGTTCGAGCGTATGAATGGCGGCAAAGCCCACAGTATCCAGGTCGCCCAGGATAAAGCATTTACCGCCGGCGCCGCCCGTAAGGCAACCCATGAGTACAATGCAGTAAATACTCCCGGCAGCCTGGCTTTTGGTATTCACACGGAAGCTGGCGGTCATATTAGTACCGTTGGTGGTGGCTTGCCCGTATTGGTAGATGGGGAATGTGTTGGTGGCATCGGTGCAAGCTCCGGCACACCTCAACAAGATATGGATGTTTCTCAGGCCGGTTTAGACCATTTTCTCGAATCGCTTTGATCTAATATCGATTCTCAGGTTTCTACTAAACTAATACCTAATAACAACTGTTATGAAACCATTATGGTCTCCTGCTACTAATTCTGAATCCGCATTCAATCAGTTTCTACGCGAGATAAACGCTCAGTTTAATTTAGAACTTAATGATTACCACTCACTATGGAAGTGGTCCACTGAGGACGTAGAAAGGTTTTGGGCATTTTGGTGGCAGCAGGCTGATTTAATTGCCAGTAAGCAACCAGACACGACACTCCGAGTCGGTGGTTCATTTGAGAAAGATTCCTGGTTTCCCAACGCCAAATTAAATTTTGCCGAGAACTTACTACGTGTTCGTGACGAGCAACCAGCTATTATTTTCCGTGGTGAAGATGGCAGCCGAGAAGAGCTCAGTTATAAGGAGCTATTTGATCTAAGCGCCAGTGTTGCCAATGAACTTCAAGCTCTTGGCATCAAAGCCGGAGATCGGGTAGCAGCATTAATGCCGAATCGACCCGAAACGGTCGTCGCGATGTTGGCAACCACATGGCTAGGCGCCATCTGGTCCAGCTGTTCCCCAGATTTTGGCACCGATGGCATCTTGGAACGTTTTGAACAGATTGAACCTTCGGTTCTAATTGCAGTCGACGGCTACCAGTTTAAAGGGCGTACGATTTCAGTCTGCAAAAAAGTTGAATCAATTCAAAACAAATTGAATTGCCGTAGCGTTGTGGTGAACTGGCAAAAATGCGGCCAAGTAAGTGATGCTATTTCATGGGCAGCATTAACCAAAAACAAAAATCCCCCACCAGATTTTTATCAATTGAAATTTAACGATCCGGTTTACATATTGTTTTCTTCAGGAACTACCGGAAAACCAAAATGTATAGCTCATGGTGTCGGCGGCACTCTGCTTCAGCATTTAAAAGAGCACCGGATACACACTGATATCTCTCGCAAGGACGTTCTGTTTTATTTCACCACGTGTGGTTGGATGATGTGGAACTGGTTGGTGTCGGGATTAGCTTCTGGTTGTACTCTTTTGTTATTCGACGGGAATCCGTTTTTCCCCCAAGCCAACACATTAATGAAAATTGCCGATGAGGAAGGCATCAGTGTATTCGGTACCTCGGCAAAATATCTATCAGCCCTACAGAAAGAAAGTGTCCGACCCATCGAAGAATTTTCATTTAGCAGTTTGAGAACCATTCTTTCAACGGGCTCACCACTCGTTCCAGAATCGTTCGACTACGTCTACGAGGACATAAAAGCAGATGTGCAATTAAGCTCGATTTCAGGAGGAACTGATATTGTTTCCTGCTTTGTATTGGGCTGCCCTATTCTTCCCGTGCACCGCGGCGAACTTCAATGCCGGGGCCTGGGTATGGCGGTCGATGTTTGGAATGACAATGGAGAATCAATAAGAAATGAACCTGGCGAATTAGTTTGTACCAAGCCTTTCCCTTCCAAACCTATCTACTTTTGGAATGACCCTGACGGTAGCCGGTACCACAACGCTTATTTTGATCGATTTGAAAATGTTTGGTGTCATGGCGACTGGGCTGAGTTGACTGACAATGACGGATTAATAATAACCGGCCGCAGTGATGCTGTCCTTAATCCAGGTGGAGTGCGAATTGGAACCTCTGAAATATATCGCCAGGTGGAGCGCATACCTAAAATTGTGGAGTCAATTGCAGTAGGACAGGATTGGCAAGGGGACGTTCGAATAGTTCTATTCGTGGTCCTGAAAGAAGGAGAAACTTTGACGGAATCTCTACAAAGTGAGATCAAATTTTCGGTTCGTAACAATGCCAGCCCTCGCCACGTGCCAGCAATTATTCTGCAGGTTAAAGATATTCCGCGTACTCGAAGTGGCAAAATAACGGAATTGGCCGTTAGAGATATTATTAATAACAGGCCTTTAGCTAACACAGAAGCTCTGGCGAACCCTGAAGCGCTGGAAGAATTTAAAGACCGCACAGAATTACTGCGTTAGTTTTTCTGTCTTTAATTGCATTTATAAGACTTGCACCAAATCTAGATTTCATTAATGTCTATGCTAATGATGCAGACTAATATTCTCTTAATGATAGTTTTTCGAGCAGCATTAATGCTTATTGCAAGCATAAGTATTGCAGCGTGCTCTGGCTTGAGCTATGTAGAGATTGAATCGACCAATCAGAATAGCCGAGTTAATTTTCTAGTTATTCATGCGACCTCGGAAAACTTCGAGGAATCGCTAAGATTATTAAGCACCAGAAATCCGAATCCCGTAAGCGCACACTATCTGATTCCATACATAGAAGATCCAACATATTCCAGAAATAGTTTGAGAATCTATCGATTAGTGGATGAGGATCATCGTGCCTGGCACGCGGGAGTTAGTCGGTGGGGTTCTGAAGTCTCTCTGAACAATCGATCAGTTGGTATTGAGGTAGTTAATGACTTTAAATGTAACGAGTTAATTACACATCCAGACGAAGAAGAATTGATTGACCTGGAGTGTAGTTTCCCCAGATACCCACAATCACAGATTGATATATTAGTTGAACTTATTAACGAAATTTTAGAGCGCCATCCTGGAATTGACCCGGTTGATGTAGTTGCTCACTCGGATATCGCACCAAATCGTAAATCAGATCCAGGCCCTGAATTTCCCTGGAAACAACTTTATGATCAAGGTATCGGTGCGTGGTATGACGATGAGACTTTAGTTCGGCACTCTAGCGAATTAGAAAGAAGGCCTCCCAATCTTCAACAATTACAATGCGCATTGTCGATATATGGATATCCGATCGAAGTCACCGGCGCTCATGATCTGCAAAGCCAGTTTGCATTTCGAGCATTTCAACTTCATTTTCGCCCATCAAATTACAACGGGTTAATTGACACCGAAACCACAGCGATACTCCTTGCGCTTAACGAAAAATATCGCGCAAATAATCTCCAGTCCTGCGACGAATATAGTGAGAGCTAATACTCGCTCGTCCTAAATCTAATCTCTAAATATCCAACGACACCTTCGACTGCAGTGTATCCATGGGGAGTCCCGCGAGGAATTAGTACTAGGTCTCCTGCTGTCACACGTTGGGAGTAGCCACCTTGTATAGTTGCTGCCCCCCCTCCTTCAGGCCGCACTGCTACGCCACCGGTAGTCAGTATTCCTGCTCCTTCAACTATGTAATGGATCTCCGTGCCATCGGGATGAACAATCGCCCCTGCAGGAGCATTACGACGAATCATATTGATGTTGTAATCCTCACCCGCGCTAATAACGCCGATGCCAAGCTTTGGTCTCTGGGTTAATGAAGCCGCCAAATCGGTCCCGATGTCTTCAGAATCAAAGTAAATCGCCGGTGGCATCGCGTCTTGAGCACGCACAACTGCACTTAAACCAATAATGATAGAGACAACAATCACAATTTTTTTCATATTTTTATCCAAATTCTTATTAATGATTTTTCCCAGCATAGAAAGGCTGCCACTTAAAGTCTATGGCGATAACGAATTCTCCTTGAAGTTGGGGGTTCCCAACGATTAAAGTATTCTGACCAGAATAATTAACTAACTGGAATCAATCATGGGAAACAAGTTAAGCCTACCCCTAATTTTGGCTGGAAGCCTATTTTCGATAACGGTGAACGCTCAAGATGTGACCTGGGATGTTGTCACTCACGATGGACACCCTGATTTACAAGGCGTTTGGGGCAATAACACCATTACACCTGTAGAACGGCCAGACAGATTTGGCGAGCGCCGCTATCTAACTGATGAAGAGGAGAATCTCTTGCAGCGTCGAATCAGAGAGATAACTGAAGGAGGTGGCGATGCCTTATTCGGCGACGGGGTTTTCGAGGCAGCATTTTCTGGCGAAGTTAGATCATATGATCCTTCCACAGGAAACTATGATCAATCTTGGTTGGTGGAACGTTCAGTTCATAACAGAACATCACAGATAATCGACCCCCCAAATGGCAAGTTCCCACCGAGAGTGGAAGGAACTTCTGGCGTGACATTTAATCGACCACAAAGGGGCAATACTGCCCCTGATTCCTGGACGGATCTGACTGTTGATGATCGATGTATAAGCTATGGCGCACCATATCTAAACTCCGGTTACAACAGTTACTGGCAAATCGTGCAGTCACAGAATCATGTTGTGATTGTGCAAGAGATGATGCACGACGCGAGAATAGTTCCTCTTACAGAAAAGCCACAGCTTGATGAAAAAATTCAACTCTGGCACGGCGACTCTCGAGGCTATTTTGATGGAGATACCTTGGTTATTGAAACTACCAATTTTTCTGGACACAGTACCTTCGAACACAATCAATCACGAAAGAATATAGAACGATTTACTCGCTTAAATCAAAATCAGATGCTTTATCAATTAACTGTAGATCTTCCAGATACCTATACTTCGACCTATACTCGGGAATTTATTCTTAATTACACTCCTGATCCCATTTATGAGTATGCATGCCACGAAGGCAACTATTCCATGGCAAATATTCTAAGAGGAGCGAGAGTGCAAGAAGGATCGATAGAATAGAATTAAAACTAAATATCTATCCCACGATTAGGAGCCAGCATTATCGAAGTGAGATCGCGACGCTTAGCAAAATATCTCTAAAAAGAGAACCTCTGGCTTGTATTAACTAGCACATTTTAGAAAGAGTGAACGAACCATATCATTCCTAGATTCTTGAACTTGTTTTCTTCTACACTCGTTCGCACAGGTTAACCAATCGGACTTGCGAGCCGCATTAGTAAATGTAGAAAACTTATTACGCAGGCCCTTGTAACCAAGGTTGTAGGCCATATCAATTAATCCGAGTTTCGCGTCTTCAGGATAATCATCGTATTTTGGAAAATCCATCCTCAACTTCGATTCGAACTTATCGAGACGCACGTCCAGTAGTTGATTAATGTCGTGATCGCTTAAGACTAGTTGTGTGAATTCTTTATAAAATTTTGGAGGATGCGCAGCTTCCTGATTGCTGACTAGTTTGAATTCTTCTTCGATGGTTTGCTCCGAAGCTTTCTCACGCGTTGCTTCTGCTATAAAACGCAATGAAGTTGCACTGGAAGGTTTCTTTAGCATGTTGCCAACACCCACAGTCACGTTTCCAACTGCGTTCAGATACATGTGGTCAACACAGCCCTCACCTTCTTTGATAAGTATACGAACTTTATCTCTAAATTTTTCTGACAACCTTTATCCTCCCTGAGTCAGAAATATTTTATCAAACCAACTTATAAATATTGCTCTTAACTATCAGTCCTCTGATTCGTTTTGTTCACGGTACTCTCTTTCCCGAACACGCGCTCCCATTAATGTCGCTGACATTGCATAGTTGCCTTCATGGCAAGCATACTCGTATGGGATTTGATCAGACCGAGGCCATACCATTTCACCTGCATACGTATCGGTGTAGTCGACATCCTCAACTTCAAACGCGTAGATCAAACCGCCTCCAGGTTCAGGAGAAAATCTTTCAATTATTTTTTTGCCTTCAGAAGGTTGATAAGGCTGATCCATAAAATTAATTGTTTCCACAACCAATGTATCGCCTTCCCACCACCCAATAGAATCCCCATCGAATGTAGCGAGTGTTTCAGAGTTATGCTCGTCGTCAATTCGAATAATCCGCGCCCAATGCATCCATTCGATATAAAGCATCAAATAGCCATCGGTTTGCACTATCGTTTTGAGGTTGTTATAGACTCGGGGCGTTATTGGTATTGATGCCGGCTGGTGATAGATGCAACGAACAGCTAATGTTTGATTTTCAGGGCCATCGTAAGGCTGATCTCCTGTTTCAAGCCACCAGGCGCCGTCGCGCTCTGGCCAAGCAAATTTTGGCGCGGCGTCCGCTTTAGCCTGACCTCTTTCTGTCCGCGCTGGCATGCGGCCATTTTCAGGATGAGTAAGAATAGAGGTTCGGTACTCTCCATCGATAACAAAACCGTCGTTACCACGATCGAACCAGAAATCATTATATGAGCCTATATTACCGCCTTGCTCAGGTGCATCTCGATCTGGATCGCTCGCTATGGCATCGCGAGCGCGTATACCCATTTCCCTATCTCGAAGCGCCTGCACTTCCTCATCATTCAAGGCACGACGGTTCCCGTAAGAAGTGGGTCGCTCGAATGGAGTCAAAGTGGAAATATCATAATCTCCATTAAAATCGGGCTTGCCTGACGGAGTGCGCGGATAATCTTCTTGCGCGATAGCTTTCAGTGAAATTACAAGGGTTAGTAAAAGAGATAATGCAACTAGTATTTTTTTCATTGTTTCCTCCTGGTGAAGGATGTTGCGGCGTATTTGATATGAGCCTTAGTCTGCACCATTAGTGCAAGAAGTGTATATATTTTATCGGAAATTCATGGCCTAAATTGACAGTTAGGGAGAGCTTGCTATAGCGCCCGCAGTATCGTGACTTATGAATACCTGAGTCATTTTAATATCAAGGGAAGTCGAGATGGCGGTGTTAGAACCTGTCTCTTGATCAGGATAGGCATCTGCGAGTCGCCTTAGAGCCTTGTAGAGAGAAATTCCGGAAATCTGACCGTTGCTCAAATGATGAGTAGAGTCATTACGAATTAGTTGATAGTACCACGTGTCCACATCAGCAAAACCGGCCAAAATACCATTCGCATTATCTTCCGACAGATTTAAGTGTAGGCGTGCATCTTTAAAAATATGAATTGAAGGCACGCTCAAATTCATCCAGGGAATCACTAGATCACCAATTGGCTCGGTTGTCAGTACCGAGTCGGTAATCTTGCCCTTTGATTCACGAATTAAACTCTGACCCCATCGATAGTCAATTCGTTGGGTTCCGCCAGCCATGGCTTTTTGTCCCGTGGCATCGGTAAGTAACCGATCCATGCCTCGGTACCATGTGACTGTTACTTCATCGTCATTTTCTAAACTATCTACCCCGCTTAACTCAATCATCATGCGATTATAACGACGATCAAGTATGGCTTTATTCTGGAAAATAAACTCAACACCGTCCGGGCCACGAAAACCAATGATGCAACCAACGGCGCGATAAACTTCATTATCAATTCCCGGTGTTCCATCAGGATGATTAAAATCGTTGTCATCCACTCTCTCATCCAAATTAAGCCCCCAGGAAAATCTTCCCTCTACCTCGAGAAATTTGAAACCATCTGGTTCAGTCGTAGGGTGCCAAGTTTCAATTTCCTGTTTGAGCTGGGTCTCTTCCACCGAGAGCAGTTCGTGCGCAGGAAACAGCTGTTCGAATTGCTCGCGAGGGCCGCCGTTGAATCCTCGCGGGCATTCTTCAGCTGAAGGCGTCTGATAAACTGACCAGAATAAATCGGTCATAACGTAGCCGATAGAACCATTTTGCAGCTTGCCGGTCTGCCCGGAAGCAACACTGATTCCTAGGAAGAATAGCGTAAGAAATTTAACTGTAAAAAGTGACACCCGTTCCATCACAAAATTCCACCCATAAAATCATCACGCAACCAGAAAGCCCTAAGACCATTGCGCTTTCCGCGCCATTCACCGGTACCACCACCATTAACGTCACCAATTACTTTGTCGCCACCAAACAAATACACCGGCCTATCTCGATAGGTCCAAACCCGAAGCGCATCATTATCGTCGGCTGATACGTAACGGCCAGTCATAGGATCTATATTCTTAATCTGCCAGGTTCTATTAGGACTTTGCTCTTCTTCACCGGCTATTACGTATGGCCAATAGCTTATACACTTTTCTGCATCTCCCGCTCCACACATAGCTAAACGATACACTTGGGTTTCATCAGGATGGTCACAATTAAATTGATCCTGAGAATCTTCTCCGCAAAAATATCTATAAATAGTTCTGCCGTTTTTATCTGCAAGCACATTGCCGGCTATGGTTAACTGGGCAGTAAAACTAGCAGGTAATTCAGGAGCAGGCTGAGTGAAAACGTTATCCCAGCCAGGAATATCGCTTCCCTCCTGACTCCAAGAATCCGTATCCAGTGCGTAGGTATAAAGTGGCTTACCGCGAAAAACCCATTGCCGTTCCCCGGGTGAGCGCTCCAACAATGTCCATTCTGCTTGCTCTCTGGCTAAACCTGGCGCACTAACTGGCTTCCAGTTAACCAGACATTCTTCAGTACAGGCTGCACTCCTGGAGGTATCCGCAGCGAAGCTATAAACAGCTTCATTTAAGTCTGTGGTTAACATACGCCCGATTGAAGTCGGCTTTATGGCAAAACCAGGAGGTAACATGGATGGTGGGCTTATAGGCACGCGATATGCTGGCGAATCACCTCTCGAACTGCGAGTAGTGCCCCCCAAAACGTCACCGGGTTGCATGTCACGAATTGAGGTATATAGGGGCTGCTCGTCATAGGCCCACTGCTTTGAACCATCTCTGCGCTCAACAATAGTCCATTTTCCAATCGCTTCAGCTTCCTCATCGGCGTACACCGGCGGCCACAATTCAACACAGCTTTTGCGCTTATTCAGTTCTGGCAACTTTATTCCTGCCGGATAAGGACTCATTAATCCAGCAGTAACCGTTAAGACCTCCTCATAACAAGCAGGAATTCCTGGTGCTTCACCACTGTACCCATTGCGTAAACCATCAAGGGGCCATTTATATAGTGTCTGACCTGTTTCAGTTGCAAATACCGGGCCTTCCAGTTCATTAACCACGACCTGAAATCCAGATGGCATAGCAACCTCTCGATAGACTTCGAGATCTGCAGCGATAGAAATTGAAATAGTGCAACACAAGCCTGTTAGTGCTAACAAGCAAGTTCTATAGGCAGAAGAAAGATTAAACCAGAATTTCACCAATCTCACTCGAAGTGGTATTACTCTTATCGCCCCATGATTCAATGTCGAGCCCCATTAACCTTTGAGCTGTATAACCAAGTCGACAACCTGGCGAACCACCACCATCGATATGGAGTCCAGTTTTAACTCTTCCACCGGCCGTGCCAGCACTAAACATTGGTATGCCGTCGATTGCATGAAGTTTTGCAAAAGACTGGTCTGTAGTTGCATAGATGAAGCTATTATCAAGAAGAGAACCGTCTCCTTCTTTGAAATTCGCCAGCGCATCTACATAGTAAGCCCATTCATCCATTGCGCGTCGAGTAAACCAGGACACATTCGGCTGATATCCGAGTTCTGCGTTCACTGCTTCCTCGTGGGTTGCCGTGTGGTGTGGCTTATCATAGCCAGGTCTAATTGTTGAAGAGAAAGCATGCGCATAAAACATGTTAAACACGCGAGTCTGATCACAGGCTACAGCCATTAGCATTAAATCCGTCATCATACGATGACGCTTAGCAACAAGATCTGCATCAAGCCCGGTAGGAAGTATTTCTGGTTCTTCCAAAACAATACAGGCTTCGCGAGGATCTGGTTTGGTCAATTGCAAATCAAAACGACGCTCAAGATCTCTTAAGCCAGTAAAGTATTGATCGAGTCGCGCACGATCATTTGCTCCTAAAGTTTGTTCCAATTTTTTTGTATCTTCTTGTACAGCAGAGAGCGCACTCTTTCGAACCATTACTTTAGGGTCTGGAGTAAAAGTTTCAGCATTCGGGTTTTGAAATTCTTCACCGAATAATCGTTGATAAAACCGCAACGGCGACCACTCAGGTACGTTTACAGAATTACCACCTTCATAACTAAAACTATTGCGATTATCACCGGTAGCGGTGGCACTTAGGCTGCGAAACCGAGTTGCATTACCAATCTGCCTTGATACTGCTACATCGATTGTTTCTCCCGGCTTATTTTGGGAAGTCATCGGCGCAATGCCAGAGCGAAGCACTACCCAACCAGAGTGATGACAGAGATTGGGAGCATCGTCTTTAAAAACATGGAAATTGGTATAAAGATTAATGTGTTCCTGAACAGGAGCAAGGGCAGCGATTTCATCCGGCAGATCGAAATTTGCGCCGGTTTTCTTTGGCACAAAAATCGATTCGCTCATACCTAGCCCCCAAGACCAAGTACCAAAGCGCATAGGTATTGGCGTGCCATCAGCATAGGCAGTACCGTTGTCATTGAGAAATATGTCCAACAGTGGCAGCCCAACAGTAATAACCCCACCGTTTAGCGCACCTTTCAGGAACTTGCGACGATTAAGCTTTTTCATTCCATCCCAATCACGTTATCTCTGCTAAAGTACTACAGTGAGTTGAAGCTTGGCTCCGGAAGCCTAAATGGCTCCGCTGTAGACTCACTAAAACCCATTTTACCCTGAGAATCGATCGTTCTCACAGTCGAAAACGCCTTACTAATAATTAAATCCCGCAATAGTGCGGTTAGCTTGTAGTCATTTGCAACAAAGCGATTTTCGAGCCAACTGATGGTATCCCGGTCATGCTGCAGAGATGCAGGCCCGCCTGTGCTATAGGCGAAAAGACGGTTTACCAGGCAATTCGGGAGTTTCGGATGATCCCGCACTGCTAGCGCAAGGCCTTCTATATCATCATAAAACACCCCATCCAGCTCACCACTTATATCTAGCTCAGCTCCGTTCTCAGTCTCACGGAAACGACCTGCGCCATCGAAATTTTCCAGGGAAAGACCCATGGGATCTGTAATTAAATGGCACCCTGCACAAGATGGATTGGTGTTATGCACCGCCAGCCGTTCACGTGCAGTATCTGCATTTTCTGCTTCTTCTAAGAGTGAAAAATCTACATTAGGGGGTGGATCTGGAACCAGTTGGCAGAGGAATCGCTCCCTCAATGCCTGACCTCTTAATGTCGGAGAACTCCTGACCGCATGAGAATTAGCCGCAAGAAAGCTCACTTGGGTTAAGATTCCTAGGCGCGGACTTTCATCGGGAAACACATAAGAAGTCCAACCATTTCCAGTCGGAATGCCATAAACCACACCCAGGGCTGGGGACATGAAAGTTTTTCGCGTGGTAAATAAGTCGCGATAGTCAGAATCCCCAACAATTAGGTGATCTACTATTGTTCGTAGGGTTTGTTCTCGGGCGTCGCGCAAAGTCGAACCCGTGACCATTGGATACACAGAAGGGTCTTTAGCCAGGCTGTTAAACTCATCAAAACCAAGCACGTCGTCGAAGAAGGCTCGCATGCCAGATTCCAAACGAGAACTGGCGAGCATACGGTTAGTTTCTCTTAGGAGAGTTTCGTCGTCATATAGATCTCCAGATTCCGCTGCCGCTAACAATGCTTCATCAGGAGGAGCATTCCAAAGAAAGAAACTTAATCGGGACGCTAATGAAAAATTATCCAGGCGATCGAAGCCTGGTCGATCCGGGTCTGCTTCTCTCTGATCGACAATAAAAATAAAGTCTGGGCTAATCAGAATGGCTTCAAGTGCCAGCGCCAGCCCCTCATAAAAATCTTCAGCTTGTTCGGCAGCATAGTTGGCAATATCCACCAACTCAGATAAACGAGTGTTTTCGAGAGGCTTTCTGTTTAATAGTCTGCCTGTATCTCGCAAAAATAGTGCCGCACAGGTTCCGTCGGGTGCACTTACCGATTCGGGACTACAAGGAATGAGAAAGTCTCGGTGATTTTCATCAACGACTCTTGCTGCGATTGAAGTTGCTGCTTGCTGAATTTGAGAAATTTGATCGGAAGTGACACCTACAAACGCTGCACCAGAGGAGAGCAATCCATCAATGCGAGTCATCGGTGGTATGGGCGGCAGAATACTATTGGCAATGTCTTCGCCAAACACCGCAGCAATGGAATTTGTGAACTGCTCCGCTGTAAGCAACCGGGTCCTGAGCAGTGACGTGCTATCTTCAGGTTCAGCCAACTCGCTGATATTGTCTTCGCACGCAACAAGCAATAAAGCTGCGCTACATAAGAACAGCGAAGAACGAAAATAAGACAGTAATTTAATGAACCACATTACTTATGTCGCCTGCCCTTAACCGGCTAAGCATTTCCTCGTTAATAGACTATCGTACAATTACTGAAATTTTAAACATCTCCATCTTCAACAAGCTATTTACCTTGTTGAAGAATAATTCAATTAGCGATGTATGGACTCCACCATCCTACCCCTAAGTAAGCTGGTGACGACTAAAACAAATAGGAGTCCATACAATGAAGATTTAGCGAATCTGGTCTCTGTGTCTATGCTAATCATTTTTTCAAATTCGAGCAGGTGAAGGCTCGGCTCAATTGCTCCCGCTCAAGCGCCTTCGAAGTCCTTCGCGGTCAACCTCATGCCCTCGAAGGTAGACCTGCGAGATGGTCCTTGTATTGCGGATGTCTTGCAGTGGGTTTGCGTCGAGAATAACGAAGTCTGCGAACTTTCCAGCGGCAAGCGTACCCATATCGCTCAGGCTGAGTCGTTCCGCGGGTCGGCTGGTTCCGGCGACGATCGCCTGCATCGGCGTCATTCCCAACCGAACGAACCTCTCGAGCTCAGTGTGGCCCGCATAGCCGAAGAAGTGACCCGGAACGCCGCCTGCATCGGTTCCAAGCACGAGGTCCACGCCGTTTTCCACAAGGAGGGTAAACGACTCCCGCAACTCTCGTTCGCGCTCCGAGGCGCTCGTGGCCGTGGACCCCAAGGGCGCGTTGAAGCGGCCACTGCCGCCTACCTGCTGGCGCGCGTTGTAGGCTGCAACGAGCCGCGCGGCCACTTGCTGACTAACCGTGTCACTAAAAAACGGATCGGCCCCCACGTTCTCGCGGCGAAATTCCTCCAGACCGAGATTGGGGACCAGGAAAGCTCTTGAGTCGCGCAATTGAACAGCATAAGAGTGATCCATCGGCCAACCAAGACGACCGTGGAAGAGCCCGTCCGCACCGGCCCCCCACACACTCGGATGGTCAGGGACAGCGCGCTGCGTATGGACAAAAACCTGGATGCCCTGCGCATGAGCCTCGTCGATAATCGAACTATAAATGTACTGCGGCATATAATTCCGGACCTCTAGCCGATCGTCCATCCAGAGCTTGATGAAGCCAATCCCCTTTCTAGAAATCTCGCGCACGGCGCGGCGAGCCTCTTCCTCGGAGTCGACCACCCATCGAACGTGCATCCCGGTCCTGTCTTCGACGATAAGGGCCTGTTCCAGGAATCGCTCGTACAGACCTTCATCGGACATTGCCATTCCGGCGGCGAAGAGGAACCGGGCGGCACCTTCCACCTCCCCTCGCCGTTGTGCACGTTGGATCTCGAGCGCCAGGTCGTCGGCGTCGCTTCCGGCTGAGAGAACCGCCCCAAACCCGTAGTAGGCATAACGCTCGAGGTGCTCGATAATATTTTCACGGGAATAGTGCTGTGATCCCCAGCTCATGTAGCCCTCGTATCCTATGTGCATATGAATGTCGATCAAGGCGGGAATAACCGTCTTCCCAGCAAGGTCGATCGAGGTTTCTCCCCGAGGCGCGGTAACCTCTCCAGTGCGCCCGACTGCAAGTATCCGGTCACCCTCAACCAAGAAGGCCCCGTTCTCGATCACACCCCCGTCTCCGAGGATCAACCGCGCTCCTTCGAAAAGGATGGCCCCAGACGCACGCCCGGAATTCGATTGCGCACATCCTCCCATGATGGAAGCCGCAAGACAGATCGCAACGACAAATCCTTTATTCATTGTAATTTTCCTATACTTTAGGGCCAGCTCTTTTTTAAGAGCACCGAAGGCAAAATCGGGACAGATTTATTTATAAAAAACTCACTCTCTACTTTATTCGTATTTTTCCTCCATTACCTTATCCGGATCGCCTCGAAAAATAATATAACTGATGGTATCGGTATGACGTCAGAGTTTTGCCCAACCGAGAGCGGCATCCAATCATGAATCCAGAAAAGGTATTGTTTTGAAATTAGCTTTAGCCTAATCCGTCTGTCTTTCTAGTCTTGATTTGTCCCTACTGCAACAATTCCAACAGCGCGTCGACGACCGCATCGGGTCGGTGCGCAGGCAGGTTATGGCCGGCACCCTGAACTATTCGGCGCGCTACTAACCTGGTAAATCTCGCCTGGTCTCTGGCCGGGTTCGGTGACGGCGAACCGAATCCGCTTTGGTCACCGCGGAGCACGATGGCTGGTACCTCTATAGGTGGTCTTTGGGCCAGGCGACGTTCTATTTCCAGGAATCGCTCTTCACCCGGAGCACTCGCCACGTGATTGCGGTGACGGTAGGAGTGGATTACTACATCGACGAAATCGGGATTATCGAATGACGGCGCCGAACGAGCGTAGGCCGCGTCAGTGTAATCAAATCCGGGGGAAAAGCTGTCCCACAAATAGCGAATGATATCGTGGCGATTCGATTGCAATCCGTCGATGCCACGCTCCGTAAGGAAATACCATTGGTACCACAGGCGTGCCTCCAATATCGCTGGTGCCGGTCCCCGCGGTGTGATTGTGTCCTGGACTGAGTAGCCATCGACTGCTACCTGGGCGCGGATACGTTGTGGATGCAGGATAGCGGCTATGCAGGCTGCCCTGTTACCCCAATCGAATCCTGCGACGGCAAATTGATCGATGCCAAGCGCATCGGCGAAGTCAATTAGATCCTGGGCAATGGCGGCCTGCTCAGCCATGCGGGGCGCCGATGGATCTCGGAATCGTGTCGGCCCAAAGCCGCGGAGATAGGGTAGTAGCACCCGGTATCCTGCCGCTGCCAGCGGTAAGTACACGCCATCGAAAGAGCGCACATCATAGGGAAATCCGTGCAGCAGGATTATGGGAAACCCGTCTTCAGGTCCATGTTCTTCATAGCCAATATCCAGCACCGGCGTCTGCACCATCTTAATCGGGGCCGAGTTGCTAACTTGAGCAGCCGATTTTGAATGCAACAAGGAGGAACTAACCAAGGTTGCCAGGCATGCAGCACTGGTGCTTTCTAGAAATTCTCTTCGTGTTGTTGCCATTCGTTTTTCCATAACAGACTATCAGAAGGTCGCGATTGGATGTATTGGCGAGGCAGCGTTTATCGCTGTGCTGCCACCTGCCCTGGCAAAACCATTCCTGCCCTATTCCCCCAAGAGTTTCGAATATAGCTTGCCACCGCGGCTATTTCCTCATCGCTTAAAATGTATTGAAACTCTTCCATAGGATCCAACCAACGAGGCTCAAGTGGCGATCCTGGCAACTCCGGCGAATACAATATCGCATTAATCATGGATGCCGGGTTTTTTGCCTGAACTACGAGGCTGCCCCTATTGAGTTTAGGCGCCATCTCTGGATCTCCTTCGCCAGTTGGTAAATGGCAAGTGCCGCAATGTAAGTTATAAATGGTCCGACCCTGCCCCATTAACTGATCGTCAGGTGCAACACCTCTTGGTTCTTCAATGGCAGGAAGACTTTTTAAATAAAGCGCCATAGCACTTACATCGGACTCATTTAGAAAGCGTGAACTATTCATAATGACTTCATTCATTGGACCAAATGACTCCAAAAAATCATTGCGCGCAGTTTTTAAGTAATCTTCTAAATGCTCGTGACTCCACAAACCGAGTCCGCGATTGCTAGAAGTTATGTTTGGTGCAACCCAGGTACGATATTCACCAGAGCCAACTCGATCCTGATACTCTCCTCCACTTAAATAAAATTGCTCTTGTTCAGCTCCAAGAATATTTCTGGGCGTGTGACAAGCACTGCAATGAGTTAGTGCTTCGACCAAGTATGCGCCTCGGTTCCATTGCTCAGTTTGTTCTTCATTAATTTCGAATTCCCCAGGATCGAAGTATAAAAACTTCCAAAAAGCCATTAAAGCTCTTTGATTGAACGGAAAAGACAAATCATTATTTGGTTGCACATGTTTTACCGCTGGAATGCTTTTCAGGTATGCAAACATCGCAACCAAGTCTTCATTAGCAACTTTTGTAAATGCCGGATAAGGAAAAGCAGGATATAGGTGTTCACCATTGGGTCGAATTCCTTGGCGCATGGAGTTCAGAAAATCCCATTCAGTCCAACTACCAATCCCAGTATCTAAATCAGGCGTGATGTTGGTCGAGTAGATAGTACCGAAAGGTGTTTCAAAGGCGACGCCGCCTGCCATTAACTCTCCTTCTCCGGTGGTATGACAGCTGGCACAGTTGCCTGCGACAACTAGATACTCACCTCGTGCGAGCAGTACCTCTTCATTGTATCCATGATCGTCAACAGGGCCGTCACCACTCTCTCCGTTTGATGAGAAAACGAAGACTGCGATCATAATCGCAACTACCAAGGCGATTAAGAACAAATAATGACGGAAAGAGAGTGACAATTCAGATTCTCAAAGAATACTAAGACTTCAATTTAGTAAGTGAGGCCGCAGCTTACTGCGAATCCTTTCTTTTTATTAATGAATATGCGCATTTCTTGTTTTTACAGCGCTATTCAATTGACCGCGGGCACAATCCTAAATTAGCTTGTTTTAGTTTGGTAGCACTAATGTTGCTACTAAAACCTAGACTTAATGCATTAATCTGAACTGAGCTAAATTTTACCCATTCTAGCGCGAGACGCTTAGGTTTAGCGCCTATTTAGGATAGCATCCGTAGAAATACAACGATTGGGGGCAAACAATTGAAAACTGGCTTGTTTGAAAAATTCTGCAATATTGACTCCTGGGTAATCACGCTGGCACTACTGGGCTTAGCTCAGGCTGGCATGAGCCAAAATAGATTTAGCGATGAAGAATTGCTAGCTATGGAAAGACCTATCGCTGGCATTCAATCATTCTGGCTGGAAGAACTAACTTTCTTAGAAATTCGAGATTTAATCGCCAACGGCACAACAACGGTCATAATTCCTACCGGCGGCATTGAAGAAAATGGGCCTTATCTCACCATCGGCAAACACAACTTGATACTGGAAGCTTCCTGCCCTGCGATCGCGGAAAAACTGGGAAATGCTCTTTGTGCTCCAGTAGTAAAATTTGTACCGGGAGGCAATATCGATCCGCCAACCGGCGCGATGGAATTCCCAGGAACAATTAGTTTAAACGCTGCAACTTATGAAGCCTTATTAACGGATATAGCTAACAGTCTTCGTCAATCTGGATTCAGTGATATCGTTTTTATTGGTGACAGCGGCGGCAATCAGAGAGGTATGGAGAATGTCGCCACTAAACTGAAGAGCGAATGGACAGCATCAACTGCGCGCATTCATTTCGTTCACGAATTTTATAGCCCCGGTTGGGAAGAAACAGAAAATTTTACCGAGCAAGAGCTGGGTGTCGCCGAATTAGGTCACGATGGTTACCACGATGATATCTGGGTAACTGCAATGATGATGGTCTCCGATCCCGAACAAGTTCGCTTCGAACAGCGAGTTGAAGCTGGTCTAGCTTCAATTAATGGAGTTGCCATTTCCCCATTAGAGGAAACAATTGAATTAGGTAAACAGATGATTGAATTTCGCTCTGAACTAACCGCTAATGCAATTAGAGATTCAATTAGCATAAAAAGATAAAGAACAGGTGTTGATCATGAAATCCTTTAGAGTGTTTACTGTATTTGCAACAGCAATAATTTTGAACACTGGACCAATATATGCGGCCGCAGAAGAACTAAACGGGTCAGCTGAGATTCCAGAACCAACTCGCTTTATTAGCGCGCACTCAAATCGATTCAATGATAGTCGCATCGATTACCGAGCTATTGCTGGCGAAACATACGTCAGAGATATTGAAGGTGAACCAAAAGCATCAATTTTTTCCTTTGCATATATAAAAACGAATCTTGAAGAAGGCGAAGTACGTCCCGTTACATTTATCTGGAATGGTGGGCCAGGCTCAGCGTCCATATGGTTGCATATGGGTAGCTATGGGCCGAAACGAATAGTAGTACCATCAGATGCCGACCATGCAGGCTTGCCTCCGTACCCAATTATTGAAGCACCTGAAACCATTCTTGATGTAAGTGATTTAGTGTTTATTGATCCGGTCGGAACTGGTTTTTCAAGAGCTTTAGGAAGATATGAAGGCAAGGATTTCTGGGGATTAAATGAAGATGCAGATTCTATGGCATTGTTTATTCAAACATGGATTTCTGAACATAATCGCTGGAATTCTCCGAAATTTTTATTAGGAGAAAGTTTTGGTACAACTAGAGCGGCTGCAGTAGCCAAACTGATGGAAGACAATATGAATATAAGCCTCAATGGCATCTTGTTCGTATCGCAGGCATTAGATTATCAGGGCTCTACTCCCTACGTGCGAGACAACATCGTTTCCTACATCACCTATGTTCCAACCATGGCCGCAACCGCTCTTTACCATGGCCGCGTGCAACCTCCGCCTGAAAGCCAGGAAGTCTTTTTGCAAGAAGCTCGTGAATTTGCCGTAAATGAATATTTACCGGCACTGTTTAAAGGCAATGCAATAGAACAGGATGAATACCGAACTGTGCGCGATCGACTAGCCCACTTCACTGGCTTGAGTACAGAGTATATCGACCGTGCGAATTTACGGGTGCAGGGAACTCGCTTTGCCAAAGAGTTATTAAGAGACCAAGGATTAGCTGTAGGCAGATCAGATTCAAGATATACCCAAGACCAAATTGATGACCTGGCCACAGAGAATTCTCGCGATCCTGCATCAGACAGTATTTCAGCAGCCTATAAAACGGCACTTATGACTTATATCCGCAGTGATCTTGGTGTTGATTGGAATAGAGATTATCTAGCACCTGCTGACCCAGATTTAAGCTCCAATTGGCGTTGGCGTACAGTTCCAGATGGTTCTTCCTGGGAGCCAGCATACGTAAATACTGCCCACGACCTATCTGAAGCATTAAGAATAAATCCAGCGCTAAAAGTTTTTGTCGCATCCGGGTACTTCGATTTAACAACGCCTTTCTTCGATGCGGAATACACACTCAATCGACACGACATACGAGCAAATCAAATTGAATATAAGTTTTACCAGGGGGGTCACATGATGTATGTGAATGAACCTTCGAGAATTCAACTATTAGAAGATACACGAAGATTTATCTTGTCACAGGTTCCAAATCGATAAATCTAGCTAGGACAAGGATTGCTTAATCCAAATCGTAAACTCTATCGAGTCGACAGTTTGTTATCCGCAATAAAAAAAATATCCACCTAAGTAGGAATTAATTTCAGGAAAACAAAAGGGTCCAGTCTTTCGAGTGAGCCCTTTTTTTAGCTTTGGTTTTTGTAGTAGCTAAAGACCCAAACTTACTACTGCTGGGTCGCATAGACATCGACAATTACTTGTACTTCATTTGGCACTTCTGCGGTATTTGCCCAGTACCCCTGACCAACACCGAACTGAAGCCGCAAGATTTCGACTTCACTAGACAGGCGGAAACAAACTTGTCCATCACAAGTCTCAATATTCAATTCGAAAGGAAATGTAACAGGATGGGTTTGATCACGAATCGTTAAAGTGCCATCGGATTCGAAAGAAGTAACTCCAGTTAATCTGCAACTTTCAGCCTGAAATTTAGCCATTGGCCAAGTGTCAACATCGAATAATTCGTAGTCGAGCAGATAATCCAACACTTCCGGCGAATCGACATCAATATCTTCTATATTAATAGTCACATCAAATTTGCAACTCCCAGGACGCATCGGGTCGATGTCGAAATTCGCTTCAACATTTGTAAATTTACCCTCATATAGATCGCTACCATAGTTATATTTGAAAGTTACCGTCGACATCGCCGGATCGAGCTTCCACATCGCGGCTTGCGCTGGTAAACCAATAATCAACAAGGCTGTACCTAGTAAGGCTCGATTCAATAAAGTTCGCATTTAATAATTACTCCTGTCTAATTTACGGCAGTGCGTAAGCAACCAGCTCAGCTGGTTGCCCGCCACCGCTGACAAACATTGAAATGTATTGTTTGCCATCATGTTCATAAGTAAATGGCAATCCAGATTGGTTATTCGGCAGTTCAATCTCCGCCAAGATTTCTCCAGTTGTTTTATCTATAGCTCTAAATATTGGACTTGCTCCGGGTCCGCCAGTTCCTTCCGCTACAAATAGTAATGATTTTGTTACAAAGACACCCGCGCGAGTCGGCACACCGGTACGCGCAACGTCGACGCCTTCAAGAAGTGGATGGTTGGCAATTCGGTCAGGAGTGTCAGCATTAGCAATCATCCAAAGATGATCACCACTGTTCATATTGATTGCAGTAATACGCCCATAAGGTGGTTTAACGATTTCCAGCCCCTGAATTCTTGGGGTTCGCGCGCCGAAAGCAGCACTCATACCAATATCAGAATTCTCATCTTTCTCCAGCGCCATAACATTGAGCTGAGTTCGAGATGGCACGTAAAGAATTCCGGTTTCCGGGTCAATTGCAGCACCTTCCCAGTTAGCTCCGCCAGTTGCGGATGGCATATGCAATACACCGCGCGTTCCGTCAGGGGAATCAGCTAATGAAGGCGGTGTATAAACACTTGGAGCAAGACGAAATCCGTCTATAGATGCCAAAGCGAGCGCTCGCAGCTCCGAAGTCCAGTCAATGATGTCTGCCTCTGTGAATCCCTGACGATCGAATGGCGCTGGACGGGTCGGAATCGGTTGGGTTGGTGAATACCATTCCCCAGGAACATCACCTACCGGAACTGGCTCTTCAACGATTGGCCAAATTGGTTCGCCTGTTTCTCTATCGAATGTATATACCCAAGCCTGCTTAGTAACCGACATTAGGATCTTACGACCGTTTGGCAAATCTGCGAGCACTGAAGCTCCTGGTATATCCCAGTCCCAAATATCGTGATGAGTCAGTTGGTAATGCCACCTACGCTCGCCAGTTCTAATATCTAGAGCAACGATAGAATCAGAAAACAAATTGTCACCTGGACGATCGCCGCCATAACGATCGCCAGTCGCTGATTCTACTGGCAAATAAACCAGTCCCAATTCAGGGTCTCCTGATAACGGCGCCCAAACTCCCGCATTACCGGTAAATTCGATTCCACCATCAAGCCATGATTCAAATCCAAGTTCACCACGTTCCGGAATTGTGCGAAAAGTCCAAAGTAACTCGCCTGTTCTTGCGTCGAATCCGCGAATATCACCTTTCACATTTGCTTTGGAGCGAGGACGCATACCTACTCGATGCGCAGCACCTACGACAATGACATCATTCATTACAAATGGCGCCGCGGAGAGGCCTATATCGGGATAAGGAAATCTTGGATCGTCGGCGTTCCTAAGGCCAACAAATAAATCGACAATGCCATTTTCACCGAAGTTTGGGTCAGGAATTCCAGTTTCTGCATCCAGTGAAACCAAGCGATAACCTGGCGTTACATCGAGAACGCGATTAGTTTGACCGTCACTCCAGAAAGCAACCCCGCGCCCAGCACCTTTTCTTGGCGCCTCATCGAAACGATCACCTTCCTGAGGTCGCCACATCCAGAGAACCTGTCCGCTAGTGGCATCCAATGCCACTACGTTTCTGGTGCTTCCGATATTGGCATAGAGAACCCCATCGATCTCGATCGGAGTCGAAGGATTATTAAAATCTGTGGTAGGTCCAAAGTTAGCAGTGGAAAACTGCCAGGCAAGCTCCAAGGAGCCAACATTGTCGGCATTGATTTGATCGAGTGGTGAATAGCGCTGCGCTAATTCATTCCCATGATATTCCGGCCAATCACCCTCGTAAATACTCGTGCCAGACTGGCTCCATGCTGCAGAAGCGCAGAGAGAAGCCCCAATAGCTGCCGCTAGTAACGAAAATAATTGTTTTACTGTTCGCATCTTGGATTCTCCAGATTTCTTGTCTTGATCTAACCCATAGTCAAAGGTATCAAAATCCATGCGCGCCCTGCTGCTGAATATTCCGTAAAATACGACTCTCAGGACATCACTGGCGGTGCTTATTAGGGCTTAAATGGCGCCTCCGATAGGGAGTGGCAGAATAAGCATTCTCTACCCTACAAGCAAGGTCTGACGCGCTTATAGTGCTACAAATTGTATCAAACCACCTATAACCTGAGACAGCTAATCGACCGTATAAATCTGGTAAATCGTCTGGATTATAATCCTTCACAAGTGGCTATTTTTAGGCGTGCTACTTCGATAGACTCTCATTCTCTAAAAAATTAGAAATCTAGCGAGAAAGTGACTTAAGATTTGGCAGAAAATCGCTCTTTATGCGACCCTGCCTCCAAAAGAAACAGGAGAAAACCATGCTACGTGATTTTTTAAAGCTTTTTATTGCAAGCCTTTTAATTGTATTCACAGCGAATACCTATGCGCAGACTAACGGTGTTTATTATGCAGCCCACCATAATTATCGCGTGGTGGAAGTTGCGGAAGGATTATTGCAGCCATGGTCAATGGCTTTCCTGCCCAATGGAGACGTGCTGGTAACCGAAAAGCCAGGACGCTTGCGAATCGTAAGAGATGGCCAATTATTGCCTGAAGCCATTCCAGGGCTTCCCGAAAGTCACTATGTGGGTCAAGGTGGCATGTTCGATGTAGTACTCCATCCGGATTTCGAAGAAAACCAATGGGTGTATGTAAGTTATGCCAAACCTGTGGATGACACTTCCACTACCGCAATTATTCGAGGTCGATTTGAAAATGATCGACTTACGAATATCGTTGAAATCTTCGCTGCACAGGCAACGGGTTTTGGACATTACGGTGGCAAAATTGCATTCGATGCAGACGGTTACTTGTATTTAAGCCTAGGTGACAGACAAGCTCCTTCTCGTGGCGATCTAAGCGCACACCCAGCGCAAGATACTACTAATCACCAGGGGGTCATTGTTCGATTGCACGAAGATGGCAGTGTGCCTGATGATAATCCGTTTGTGGGTCAAAGTGGCTACCTTCCAGAAATATGGAGTTACGGACATCGCAGCCCACAGGGTTTAGCAGTGCATCCTGTAACTGGCGACCTGTGGGAAACTGAACACGGACCGCAAGGGGGTGATGAACTCAACCGCATCGAACCAGGCAATAACTATGGCTGGCCGGTAATCGGATACGGCGTGAACTATGGATCTTCTGGAAGCCCTATCCACGAAGGCATAGGCCGCGAAGGTATGACTGCGCCAACACAAGTGTGGGTTCCATCAATCGCTGCGTCCGGCCTGATGATTTACACCGGAGATAAATTTCCGATGTGGCATGGCAGCATTTTTTCAGGCGCACTGGTTGGTGAGCAACTTGCACGACTGCATATGAGTGAGGACTACCGCGAAGTGATAGTTGAAGAAACTCTTGCCTATAACATGGGCCGTATTCGCGACGTCCGCCAGGGACCAGATGGTTATATCTATTTAGCTATCTCAGATGGTAATGGTGGTGGTAGAGGTGATTTTGAAACTACTTCTATAGTGCGCCTAGAGCCAGTCGATTAGTTTTTTAACTCCGACAAAAAAGGGACTTTTTAGTCCCTTTTTTTATGCAATCAAATTACAACTGCCTTCTCGCTCTAAGGAGCGCTACTGATAGAATAAGCCTTAAGTCATTTCCAAAATAAGTTAGTAGCCGCAGAAGAACTATTTTTACCTGGCTATTGCAGACAATACTGGTAGGGTCGGCTCGGAT
>JBJLER010000084.1:0-5256 GCA_045565735.1 Pseudohongiellaceae bacterium | reverse complement strand
AGGAATGAGAATCAGCAAGGGTTAATTGGTGGAGCCTACCGGGATCGAACCGGTGACCTCAACACTGCCAGTGTTGCGCTCTCCCAGCTGAGCTAAGGCCCCAAAAACGCGCTATGTCTAGGGAAAGGCGAATTCTAAGCACCCGGCCTTGGGGTGTCAAACGAGTCTCTAGCCAAGCGCTCTAAATTCTTTTTCCAAGTTCTTTGCAGCTTTCTTAGAAACACCACCGAGAACTGCGATTGCTTGCCGTAACCTAGAGCGCGTCATATCTATTCCCAGTATAGCGGTAGATTCAATAACTGATATCGAAATCGCATTACCAGTAACAGCAACGAACAAAGGGAACAAAAAGTCTCTGATCTTTAAGCCTAATTTATCCGCTAAATCTTGAAAGCATTTTTCGATTTCATCTCGCGACCATTCATTTAACCCTTCAAGTCGCCATAAAGAAAATTGTAGAATTCTTATCACCTCTTCGGCAGAAAGTGATTTATGCTCGAAATTATCTACAGATATTTGCACTTCCGCGCTTATAAAGAATTGTGCAAGATTGGCAACATCACTAAAGCGTTCTACTCGCTGTTTTAATAGCGGAATAATTGCCGCAATCTTTTCCGAAGAGAATGCCCATTGAGAAAATCGTTGGGCAAACTCATCATCACTTAAGTCTTCACGAATGTACTTCCCATTTAACCAATCTAATTTTTCTACATCGAAGATAGGCCCGCCTAAGGATATGCGCTCTAAATCGATTGCGCTGGTCATTTCATCTATTGAAAATTTTTCCTCTCCTGAAGGCATAGTCCAGCCCATCATACCCAAATAATTTATGACCGCCTGGGGTAAATAACCCATTGCTAGATAGTAGTTGATGCTAGTTGGATTCTTGCGCTTACTCAGCTTGCTTTTGTCAGGATTTCGCAACAATGGCATATGACAAAATATTGGAGCTTCCCATTCGAAATATTGATAAAGCAAAATGTGTTTCGGTACAGAGTTGATCCATTCTTCACCGCGGATAACATGGCTGATTGCCATTAAATGATCATCAACAACATTAGCAAAATGATAAGTAGGCAAGCCGTCGGACTTTAGCAAAACCTGCATATCGATTTGCTCCCAGGCAATTCGTACTTCGCCTCGTAACAGATCATTAAATACACATTCTCCACTTCCAGGGATTTTCATCCGGATTACATGCTCATCATCGGACTCTAATTTGCTCTTTATTTCTTCTTGCGATAACTGCAAGCAATGTCCGTCATACCCCGGCTGCTGCTTATTTTCAATTTGTTCGCGCCTAACTTGATGAAGGCGATCAGCAGAACAGAAGCAATGAAAAGCATGACCTTTTGCCAGTAGTATCTTTATGTGGTCCGAATAGATAGCGGAACGTTCGCTTTGTCGATAAGGTCCGTAATCTCCTGCCAGGTCAGGCCCTTCATCCCAATCAAGTCCGAGCCATTTTAATGCACCCAAGATGTCTTCCTCAGAATGTTCAGAACTGCGGGCTTGATCGGTATCTTCTATACGCAACACAAACTTACCGCCATGATGATGTGCAAAGCAGCGATTGAATAGCGCAATATAAGCTGTTCCAACGTGAGGATCCCCAGTTGGAGAAGGTGCAATTCGAGTTCTGATTCCAGTCATTCTGAGTCTGATATGCCCAAAAAATGAAGGCGGTGATTATACGCGATTCCCTTGTATTTCCTATCCTGGCAACCGATTCATTCTCTCTATTTAGAAAGGTTATCAGCAGCCAAGCGATTGACTTGAATTGATACCATGGCTAAATATGGTACTGAAATGAACGAATATAATAACCATGCTTAACCATAAATTTTGTGTAGCACCTATGATGGATTGGACCGATCGCCATGATCGAGTTTTCCTGCGCCAATTTAGTCAGCACACTGTGCTCTACACCGAAATGGTAACCAGTACTGCGTTAGAGCATGGGGATGCGAATTATCTTCTAAAGCATGACCCCAATGAGCATCCTGTAGCATTGCAAATCGGTGGTTCCAATCCAGAAGAACTTTCCCGTGGAGCAAAATTAGGTGAGCAAGCGGGATTCGACGAGATTAATCTCAACGTAGGTTGCCCTAGCGACCGAGTACAATCCGGCTCGTTCGGTGCCTGCCTTATGGCAAATCCACCATTAGTCGCAGAATGCATTGCCGCCATGATGGAGGCGGTAGAAATTCCCGTGACCGTCAAGAGTAGAATCGGTATAGATGAACAGGAGTCTGAAGCAGAGCTTATAAACTTTGTGGAAACCATTGCCGCAAAGAACTGTAAGACATTTATTATCCATGCTCGCAAAGCCATATTGAGCGGCTTTAGCCCGAAAGAAAACAGAGAGATTCCACCACTAAAGTATGACAGAGTATTTTCAATAAAAGATAGTTTCCCAGATTTAGAGATAATCATTAACGGAGGTATTACAGACATAAAAACCGTCTCTCAAATGCTGAAAAAAGTAGATGGCGTTATGCTCGGAAGAGAAGCCTATCAGAATCCTTACATATTGCATGGTGTCGATCATTTAGTTTTCGGAGAAAAACCAAAAGATAAATCTAGAGTCGAATACCTTCAAGAATATTTCCCCTATATAGAAGAAGAATTGAAGAATGGTACTCCGCTTAAACATATTACCCGCCACCTACTCGGACTCTTTAAAGGCCAGAAAGGAGGCAAACAGTATCGTCGGTATTTAAGTGAGAATGTTCACCATCAAAATGCCGGATTGAATGTTCTTAAAGATGCAATTGCCTTTGTGGCTTAGGATCGAGTTATAAGTATCTGCGATTAACTATTAACAGTTGTTGTGCTTACTATGGCACTATTACCCGTCCCCTGAAATTAAAGTTGTTATGCTAAGTTCAATTAAAAGATTCTTCGAATCTAAAATATCCCACTCAGAAGATGAAAACTCCTCCAGTATTAAGAAAATCGATCTGGCTTGCGCGGCACTATTAATAGAAGTAATTAATAGTGATAACGAGCTAGATGAAAGAGAATTGAAGGAATTTATTGAAACCCTCCGGGAGAGTCTAAGCTTGAGCGAAGAAGAGCTAAGTGAGCTGGTTAAACTCGCTGAATCCGAAGCAAACCAGGCCACTTCACTTTATGAATTTACGCGTCTGATTAATGACGAGTATGAGTATGAGGAAAAGGTTGGACTTATAGAAAATATGTGGCGAATTGCGTTTTCCGACGAGCAACTAGATAAATATGAGGAGCATTTAATTCGTAAAATATCTGATCTAATTTATATTTCTCACAGCGATTTTATTAAGACTAAGCTAAACGTACGCAAAGAATAAGATAGTGTGGTGTAGTTTAAAAATTGCAGTCTCGCCTTTAATTCCTTTAGAAACTGCCAAATTCGTCTTCGGTTTGCCCGTCAATTACGAGATATGCTCGATTCTGGACATAGGCTTCTCGAACAAATAAGTACTTATCTCCAATAATAAGCTCATCTAAGGCTAATAACCCTGAACGGGAATCGATCTCCTCCACTGCGAAAAAGGTTAGTTTCGCAGAAGTGTTATCAATGTATGGCAGCGGATTAAAGATAGTATCGAGGATCAGTCCAAATGAGTCACGCAGATTGCTGGCACCGAAAACAGGTAAAACCACGTAAGGTCCACTGCTCACCCCCCATGTTCCCAAGGTTTGCCCGAAATCTTCCTCATGTTTTTCCAGACCAAATGAGGTGGCTATATCAACAAGTCCTCCTACCCCAATAGTAGTATTTATCAAAATTCTTCCAGTGTCAGATAAGGCGTCTTGAAATTTAAGCTGTAATAAATCATTCACCGCAATGTTAGCGTCTCTAACATTATTGAAAAAATTACCTACCCCTTGTCTGACTAGTCGAGGCATAAAAAAGGTATAGGACGAAGCAAGCGGCCGCACTAGCAGCTGATCAAAATAGTCATTAAAAGCGAATATGCGTTGGTTGGCTTCACGCCAAGGATCGTAAGTTTGTGCGCTAACTGTTGGCGAAAAAAAATAGAGACAATAGCAGTAAGAAATAAATCGAGAATTGCAAGTGCCAATAACTGCCAACTTTGGATTTGATGTTCACAACGTCTACTTTGCGACAGTGAAGAATGCTAGTCAATGGTCTCATCCTGATACATAATTTCCTATGCCTGAGCTACCCTCGTATTAAGTCTAGCTGTTTTTCCAGTCTTTTCACCGATACTGGGATCTTGGTACCCAAGGATTGCGCAAACAAAGAGATTCGGTATTCTTCCAGCATCCATCTGAAGTGAGATATTTCTTGTACATTTCTAGCCGATCGAAATTGGAGTAGCTCCTCATACTTTCGCCAATAAGATGCTAACTCATCGCTTGACTCCCTATCTTTGCGCCCCAAATGAGGCACCTTTTCTATACGAGCCTCAATTGCCTTAAAGTATCTTGGATACTGCTCTAGCCATTCAATACGAGTGTCTAAAAATAATTTTTCTGTCACTAAATTGACTAATTGTTGCTCAATGTCTTGGACAAAATAAACATATTCGGGCTGACTTAACTCATCAAGCTGTTTGCGGACTTGAAAACGCGACTTGAGTATTTCGACAAGCAGGCTAGCAATTTTTTCTCCCGCGCTGTGAAGATTAGACTTTCCATGGAACAACAAATCTTCAAATTCTTGCTTGTTGTGAGGAAGCCTCTGCTCTAATTCGAAGGCATCCACATAAATTCGAAATATCGCCTCTTCCACTAGTTTGTTAAGCTCAGATGGAATTAGAAGAGCATGTTCTTTTTTAAGCTGAGTAAATCTCTTTTTAAGAGAATTGTGCTGCGCCACGCTTCGCACCATAAGTAATCTCACCATCCCTCCTAGATGAGTTATCTTTGCTTCTTCCTGATCTGCAAATAAATGAATCGATACAGAGTCTCCATTATCTACAAATGCTGGATATCGAATCATTATCAGACCCTCACCAACTTCTACTTGCGTTGGTAATTCTTCAATATCCCAACCTTTTAAATCAGATTTTTGGATCTCATGAATTGGCTCAATGTCTGAAGGATTATTTTGAGCTTCATTTATAGCTAGTTCTGCTTTCAACTTTTCCAGATTTTCGCCAAAACTAATCTCTTTACCACTATCATCGGTTACTCTTATTTTGATTATGAGATGATTTGGAAGCTCAATTTGATTGAAGTCATCTGAAGATAATCGAATTCGGCGCTGCGCCGCTACATTTGCAATCAATGACTCGACAAGCA
>JBJLER010000083.1:0-5298 GCA_045565735.1 Pseudohongiellaceae bacterium | reverse complement strand
AGAAATATCTTTGATTAGTGGCTCCGCAGTATTCAATGGACTGCAAAGATTAGGTGTAAACGCCGCAGTGATCGATGTGGGAAATGACATTATCGAGCAATTGCGTGAGGCCAAACCGGACCTTGTTGTACTCATGTTGCATGGCAAAGATGGAGAGGACGGAGTCATTCAAGGAATGTTGGAAATGATGCAATTGCCTTACACAGGAAGTGGAGTATTAGCTTCTGCAATTGCAATGGATAAAGTGAAAAGTAAATTAATTTGGAGAAGGTTGGGATTGAATACAGCAGATTTTGAACTCATCTATGCGGATTCAAATTGGAATGAGCTAATCGAAAAGTTTGGCAGGGTAGTAGTAAAACCAGTAAGCGGTGGTTCAAGTTTAGGTATTGCAATTGTAGATAACGCAGATGATTTGCAACAAAAACACAGTGAAGCTCTTGCGTTTGATTCCGGTGTTATTGCAGAGAAATTTGTAAGCGGCACTGAGTATTCAACAGGTGTGTTAGGTGACGAGATATTTCCTACTGTGCAATTAGAAACGCCAAGAGAGTTTTTTGATTATGAGGCGAAATATGAAGATGAGGATACACGATTCATTTGCCCACCAGAGTTGCCAAAAGACAAATTGCGAGAGCTGGAGTCGTTAATAAAGAGTGCCTATGACAGTTTGGGCTGCACCGGCTTAGCAAGAATCGATGTGATGCAAGAAGGAGATGGTGATTTTTATTTGCTAGAGCTAAATACCATTCCTGGGATGACTGAACACAGTTTCGTGCCGATGGCAGCGAAGCAAGTTGGAATCACTTTCGACGAATTAATTCTTCGAATTTTGGATTACGAAACAGAAAGATTAGGCAAATGAGACCGGATCCAAGTGACATTATTGCTAGAAGAATACGAAACGCGCGTCCACGGAGTAGCTCGAATGCGCAGCCACTTAAACCTGGGAGTGGCGCGAAGATGATGCTGGCTATTTTAGGTCTGTTAATGATTACTAGTTTAATTCTCGTGATTCAAAACAGAGATGATATCGGGCAGTACATTAATCGACCAATCTCAAAGGTGAAGATGGATAAGCAGTGGCAACAAGTTACAGAGCAGGAAATTGCGCAGATGATTACCGGATATATGGGAGCAGGGTTTTTCAATTTCGATGTAATTGGAGTGAAAGAAACATTAGAACAACATGCCTGGATTAGAGAAGCATCAATTCAAAGAATTTGGCCGGATAGTTTGTTGTTAAGAATAACTGAGCAAGTCGCTATTGCACTTTGGGATGAGGATAAGCTTTTAAACCAATATGGTGAAATCATCCAGCCAGAAAATGCTCGAGAATTGAATAGGCTGCCAATTTTGTCCGGGCCAATTGATAGCCAGATTGAAGTAATGGAACAGTTTCAATTAATGAGCCAGTTGTTGTTTTCTTCCGGGCTAAGGCTAGGTGGATTAACTCTTAGTCAAAGAGGGAGCTGGTATTTAACTTTAAATGATTCGATGCAAGTTGCAGTTGGCAGAGAGCAAGTGATCGAGCGCTTACAACGCTTTATAGAATTTTACGAGGGTCAACCCGCTACACAGACAGCAGAATTTAGTTCAGTAGATTTACGCTATGACAATGGCATAGCAGTTGAAAATTCTCGTGAAGAGCTCGCAGAGGTGGCGGTCTGGTAATGCATTCAAAGAGTGAAAAAATCAATCTTCGAAAGCAGTTACTACGTGGAGAACAAGGGCAATGAACGAAGCAGTCGACGAAAATATGATTGTTGGCTTGGACATTGGAACTTCCAAGGTAGTTGCAATCGTTGGTGAAATAAATGAAGACGGTGGTCTCGATATTGTCGGTATAGGGAGTCATCGATCGCGCGGACTGAAAAAGGGCACGGTGGTGAATATTGAATCCACTATGGAATCGATTCAGCGCGCGATCGAAGAAGCGGAATTAATGGCAGGTTGCCAGATACACTCTGTTTATGCCGGCATTGCCGGGAGTCATATTAGAAGCATGAATTCGCATGGTATTGTGGCGATTCGGGATGGCGAAGTTATGAAGCCAGATATAGAAAGGGTCATCGATGCCGCGCAAGCAGTTGCAATTCCTGCTGATCAAAAAGTGCTTCATATCCTGCCTCAGGAATACATCATTGATTCACAGGAAGGTGTGAAGGAACCACTTGGCATGTCTGGAGTGCGGCTAGAAGCAAAGGTGCACTTGGTAACTTGTGCCATAAACGCAGTTCAGAACATCGAAAAGTGTATTAGACGATGTGGTCTTGAGACCGATGAGATCATTCTCGAACAATTAGCATCGAGCTACTCGGTACTGACGGAGGATGAGAAGGAGCTCGGTGTTTGTTTAGTAGACATAGGTGGTGGCACGACAGACATCGCAATCTTTACTGACGGTGCTATTCGTCACACAGGTGTTATCCCAATTGCTGGTGATCAAGTTACTAACGATATTGCTATGGCTTTAAGAACGCCTACCGAAAATGCAGACGAAATAAAAATCAAGTACGCCTGCGCGTTAACCCAATTAGCAAGTCCAAATGAAACTATAAAAGTACCTAGTGTTGGTGATCGCCCACCAAGAGAACTTTCGCGCCAGGCTTTGGCAGAAGTAGTTGAACCAAGATATGACGAACTTTTCACTCTGGTTCAAGCAGAACTGCAGAGAAGCGGATTTCAAAATCTATTGGCAGCTGGAGTTGTGTTAACCGGGGGCACCAGCAAGATGGAAGGTGTAGTCGATTTAGCAGAAGAAATTTTTCATGCACCAGTGAGAATTGGTGCGCCGTATAACACTAACGGACTAGCCGATATCGTGAGAAATCCGATTTATTCAACCGGAGTTGGGTTACTTCTTTATGGGCTTAAACAGCATCAAGAAGGAGAAGGAACTGATTCTATACACGAACCGCAAATTCAAATTGTGGATAAAGTTAAGAATTGGTTTCAAGGGCATTTTTAACAGTTGCAACTTATATAGATTTAGAGTTTTTAATAACGAGGGGGCTATATGTTTGAATTAGTCGAAAACATACCGCAAAGTGCTGTGATTAAAGTCATTGGCGTTGGTGGTGGCGGCGGGAATGCTGTTCATCACATGATTAGCAATCAGGTCGATGGAGTGGAATTTATTTGTGCAAATACAGATGCGCAAGCACTTGACAATCTAAAAGCAAAAACCATTCTACAAATGGGCAGCAATATCACCAAAGGATTAGGTGCAGGTGCGAACCCTGATATTGGCAGACAGGCTGCATTGGAAGATCGAGATGAAATTGCCGAGATTTTGTCCGGTGCGGACATGGTTTTCATCACTGCAGGCATGGGTGGGGGCACTGGAACAGGCGCCGCACCAATTGTTGCAGAAGTTGCTAGGGAAATGGGAATACTCACGGTGGCAATCGTAACTAGACCGTTTCCATTCGAAGGCAAGAAACGGTCTTCAATTGCTGAGCAAGGAATTCAAGAACTATCTGAAAGTGTAGATTCCTTGATTACGATTCCAAATGAGAAACTATTAGACGTACTTGGCAAAGAAGCATCGTTGTTGGAAGCATTTAAAGCGGCCAACGATGTTTTATTAGGTGCGGTAAAAGGCATCGCAGATCTCATTATGCATCCTGGCATGATTAACGTGGATTTTGCCGACGTTAAGACTGTTATGTCAGAAATGGGAATGGCAATGATGGGAACTGGGACAGCTACTGGCGTAGACCGAGCCAGAGAAGCTGCTGAATCTGCTATACGTTCTCCTTTATTGGAGGATGTTAACTTGCAAGGAGCGCGTGGAATTCTGGTGAATATTACTGCTGGAGAAAACCTGTCTCTAGGTGAATTTTCCGAAGTAGGTGACGCAGTAGAAGAATTTGCATCTGACGATGCGACAGTAGTAGTAGGTACTGTGATAGATCCAAACTTGGATGAGGAAATGCGAATTACTGTTGTGGCGACTGGTTTAGGTTCACAGCATGAGAAGCCCACCAAGGTTGTAGACAACACTACCAATGCGACTGAAACTGACTATCGTCAATTGGACAAGCCAGCGGTTTTGAGAAATGGCCAGGGGACAGAGCGACCATCAGCGATGGCTCAGGCAGTTGGTGCTGAAACCGATATCGATTATCTGGATATTCCTGCTTTCTTGCGTAGACAGGCAGATTAAAGGAACGAAAAGCGTTTCCGCCTGTCTGCGTAACATAAATGAAAGAATCAGGATTCTGGTTAATCGCTATACTTTTATAAGAAAACCCCTATAAGGAATAAGAAGCAAATGCAGGCGAAATTCGACAGAACAAGGACACTTGGTAACAGTTTAATCCTTCGGGAGAACCCTTATATTGGGATTTGCAGCCATTTTTGGTACTATGCGTCAGTTTTGCAACATTTGAGCAAAAAAGGGCATCTGCAAGCAATTTGAATTGCACTGGTCTGTTGATAGAAAACGGCAAGTCTGACTAATAATCAGGCTATTAATAATAAGAAAAAGTGCCGTTATAACTACAGTAGAACAGGGCGAACATGATGTCGCGCTATTACAAGAGCTGGGACAAAAGGGTATAGGGACATTATCCTGCAGTAACACTAAAAAAGGCCTTACACACTCAATGTTAAAGCAACGAACGCTCAAAAATGTAATTCGCGCAACTGGCGTTGGCTTGCATACTGGAGAAAAAATATACTTGACTCTCCGCCCGGCTCCCGTGAATACAGGGATTACCTTTACTCGGGTCGATCTTGATCCTGCGTTTCAAATTCAGGCCCGTGCCGCAAACGTTGGTGACACAACGCTTTCAACAACCTTGGTTAAAGGTGACGTTCGAATTTCAACGATCGAACATCTAATGTCAGCAATGTCCGGCTTGGGTATTGATAACTGCTATGTCGATGTTAGCGCTCCGGAAGTACCAATAATGGATGGCAGTGCTGGCCCATTTGTTTTTCTGATTCAGTCTGCTGGAATAGAAGAGCAACCTGAATTAAAGAAATTCATAAAGATTAAACGCCCGATTAAGTTAGAGCAGGGCGATAAATCCGTAAGTCTCGAGCCATTCAACGGCTTTAAAGTTAGTTACACGCTTTTGTATGATCATCCGGTGTATAAGAAGTACACAAAGAGTGCCACCATCGACTTTTCCAGCACCTCATTTGTTAAGGAAGTCAGCCGAGCCCGCACTTTTGGATTCATGCATGAATTTGAAGAACTAAGGAATAGAAATTTAGCACTTGGGGCAAGCATGGATAATGCCATCGCAGTAGGTGACTATAAGGTTCTCAATGAAGATGGACTGC
>JBJLER010000082.1:0-22101 GCA_045565735.1 Pseudohongiellaceae bacterium | reverse complement strand
ATGCAGACCCGAGCGGAGCTTTATCAAGTGCTGGGATACCACGCTTATGAAGAAAAATTAGACGCCTTATTTGCTAAAGAAAATTAATTATTACAGCTGGTTACGAAAATTAGTTCATTCGTAAAATGTAGAGCTCAATAACAGCATTAGGAGATTTGAAGAATGGTGGATAAGAAGCTGGGTGGGGCTGGCCTGCGGGGGCAGGTAGCTGGAGAAACTGCCCTTTGCACAGTAGGAAAAAGCGGGACTGGGCTCACCTACAGAGGCCTTGATATATCTGTGTTAGCTAACAATGCTAAATTTGAAGAAATAGCTTATTTGCTGCTCCGTGGAAAGTTGCCAAAACAAGAAGAACTGGATAGTTATATAAATAAAATCAGAGGATTACGAGACCTTCCTGAAGCCCTTAAAGATGTCTTAGAGAAAATTCCTGCTTCCGCCCATCCAATGGATGTCATGCGGACAGGTTGCTCTATGCTCGGGAATTTGGAACCAGAGAGTTCTTTTGACCAGCAGGACGAAGTTATCGATCGCCTCCTGGCCATCATGCCTTCTATCATCTGCTATTGGTATTGCTATTCCCATGAGGGCAAACGCATCGATACAGCCCTGGACGATGATTCCATAGGGGCTCATTTTCTGCATATGCTCCTCGGAAAGGCTCCTATCGATCTTTTCAGCGAGGTTATGAATATTTCTCTGATCCTTTACGCTGAGCACGAATTTAATGCTTCGACTTTCACCGCTAGGGTCTCTGCTTCTACCCTTGCTGATATATATAGCTGCATCACCGGAGCCATTGGTAGTCTAAGAGGTCCTTTGCATGGTGGCGCGAATGAAGCGGCTATGGAAATGATCGAACAGTGGCAGTCTGTTGAAGAAGCCGAGGAAGGCGTCCTGGGTATGTTGGAGCGTAAGGAGAAGATCATGGGCTTCGGGCATGCTATCTATCGTGAATCAGATCCTCGCAACATGATAATCAAAGTTTGGGCAGAGAAATTAGCGGCTAAGGTGGGTGATAACTTGCTTTACCCAGTCTCGGTGCGCTGTGAGGAAGTGATGAGGCGAGAAAAGAAGCTATTTCCCAATGCGGATTTCTTTCATGCGTGCGCCTATCACTTTATGGGTATCCCGACCAAGCTGTTCACACCAATTTTCGTGATCTCCAGGATTACCGGCTGGGCTGCTCACGTAAAAGAGCAACGGGCTAACAACCGCATTATTCGCCCAAGTGCTGAATATACCGGCCCTGAAGCTGCTGAATGGATTAATATCGCTAATCGCTAGTGCGCCTCAGCTAACTATTTACATAACTATATTCTTTTAACACCATGTATTTAAGGGTTAATTAAGTGTCTCAAAATGTTGATCTAAACACCCGCCCAGATCCCGATCAAGTCCTAATTGATATTGCAGACTATGTAAGTGACTACGAAATCGATTCGGCAGAAGCCTATGACACCGCGCGCAACTGCCTGATGGATACACTGGGTTGCGGATTTCTCGCTCTGCGCTTTCCGGAATGCACGAAACTACTGGGCCCTCTGGTAGAAGGAACCATAGTTCCACATGGTGCTAGAGTGCCAGGCACTAAATATCGCCTAGATCCCGTAAAAGCTGCCTGGGACATCGGTTGTATCGTGCGCTGGCTTGATTACAACGATACCTGGCTGGCGGCAGAATGGGGCCATCCAAGCGACAACTTGGGGTCAATCCTTGCAGTCGCTGATTACCTCTCGCAGGTACATATCAGTGAAGGCAAAACACCCTTACTAATGCACGATGTTCTGGCCGCAATGATCAAGGCCCATGAGATTCAGGGTGTACTAGCACTGGAAAATAGCTTTAATCGGGTAGGTTTGTGCCATGTCCTATTGGTGCGAGTCGCCTCCACTGCCGTTGCCACCCATATGTTAGGCGGGAGCAAGGACCAGATTATTGATGCCCTGTCCCAAGCATGGCTAGATGGCTCCAGTTTGCGCACTTATCGCCACGCACCAAACGCCGGTCCTCGTAAATCCTGGGCGGCGGGAGATGCAACTTCTAGGGCGGTTCGGCTAGCAGATCTGACATTGCGGGGTGAAATTGGCTATCCCAGCGCATTAACCGCTCCTACATGGGGCTTTTACGATGTATCCTTTAGAGGAAATTCTTTCTTATTTCCAAGAGCTTACGGGAGTTATGTTATGGAGAATATCTTGTTTAAAATCTCCTTTCCGGCTGAATTCCATTCCCAGACTGCCGCAGAAGCCGCAGTAAAGCTCCACCCTCAGGTAAAAGATCGTCTAAATGACATCGAAAA
The DNA here is from genome assembly GCA_045565735.1 of Pseudohongiellaceae bacterium. GTDB lineage: Bacteria > Pseudomonadota > Gammaproteobacteria > Pseudomonadales > Pseudohongiellaceae > UBA9145. Next base: position 19,799 of record JBJLER010000082.1, on the reverse strand, counting down.
GATCGTAATCCATACCCATGAGTCCGCAATCCGCATAATCAGTAAAGTTGGGCCGCTCAACAACCCTGCTGATCGAGACCATTGTTTGCAGTACATGACGGCAGTTCCCCTCGCTTTCGGAAATTTGGTAGCTGAACACTATGAAGACAGCTTTCATAAAGCCCATCCGATCATTGATGAGCTGCGAGAGAAGATGGAGATTCACGAGAATCCGACCTACACAAAGGAATATCTTGAACCTGAAAAGCGTAGCATTGCCAATGCTTTACAGGTGTATTTTAAAAACGGAGATTCCACCGAAAAGATGGAAATCGAATATCCCGTAGGACATCGCAGACGCCGCAAAGAAGGAATCCCCTTGTTAGAGGCTAAATTCCATGCAAATCTCGCCACACGCTTCCCAGCAGCCCGGTCTGAGAAGATCTATACACTCCTCAAAGACCAGGAGAGGCTGGAGAACATGCCAGTTAATGAATTCATGGATCTACTGGTGATCTAGGCTAGACCATACTTGACTCGACATTCTTCCGGGCAATTACCTTTTAAATCCGAAAATTACTTCGAATTAGGCTCTCCAAGCCCAGCGTTTAACAAGCGGTTTGAAGGCAAATCTGTGTCTAAATAATGCGTTTTAGTTCAGGCATTCTGGGAGAAATGCCTTGCTTGGGTTTATGGCTAGCGGAAAGCGTCAAAGCCAGTGTTTCCTTGAATATAGAGCACCAGCCCCCATTTAAACACCTGTAGCTGGTGCTCTCGGAGGCCAGTTAAAAAGCCTGATCATAAGATAGGCACTTTACTAACCATATTGCTTAATCGCCCCGGAATTGGGCTCTAACAAGGATATGAATATGAGAAACTTTGACTTTTCACCCTTATATAGATCTGCTGTTGGCTTCGATCACCTATCATCCTTACTAGATACGGTGTCTAGAGCAGAATCTAGCTCTTCTAGCTACCCTCCTTACAATATCGAACTAATCGATAAGGATCAGTACCGAATTACTATGGCAGTAGCAGGTTTTGTTGAGGAAGAGCTAGACATTCTTACCGAAAAACAAACACTTACTGTGAAAGGTAAAAAATCAGATGAAGAAATGGAGTCAAATTATCTGCATCGAGGTATTGCCACCCGAAATTTCCAGCGCCGTTTTGAGCTAGCAGATTATGTTAAGGTCACTGCAGCACAGATAGCGAATGGTTTACTCCATATCGAACTGGTTAGAGAATTACCGGAAGCGATGAAACCAAAGTTCATTCCTATCAAAAGCAGCGAAAACAAGCTAATTGACGTCAATAAACAAAAAGCAGCATAAAATTTAGCCGTCGGATTCCTAAGAAACTCTAGATCCTGATTTCAACTTCCCACCATATTTTTGGGAAAGTGTTATTTTTGTTTCAAATATCCCAAGCTTGTAGCACCAAACATTAAAACTCCCGCTAAGTATTCGCGTGAGTTTTAATGTGCGTTTTGATGCTTTGTAAATTTTAAAAATAAAGAAGGAGTAAAGCTTAATTAGTCCAGCATGTGCACAACCAAACCACTCTTTAGTTTTGGTTCAAACCAAGTAGTCTTAGGTGGCATTACCTCGTTCGCATCTGCAATCGCCATCAAACTTTCAATTGATGTAGCATATAAGGCAATAGCCCCTTCCCATTCCCTAGTATCGACACGTTTTTCCAATTCCGGTAAGCCACGAATACCACCAACAAAATCGATTCGTTTATCGATACGTTGATCATTAATGTTTAACAACGGAGATAGGATTTTTTCCTGCATAATCGTAACGTCGAGATTTTTAACAGGATCATAGGTATCGATTGAATTTATCAAAGCACTATTAGCAGTTAACTTGTACCAAGAATTACCACAATAGATTGCAAACTCTCGTTCCTGCACTGGTTTTGCATCTTGATGGTTGTCAACCTTATTAACATCAAAATTTTCTTGTAATGCGGAAATAAATTCTTTTGCGCTTAAGCCATTGAGATCTTTTAAAATACGGTTGTAATCGAGTATTTGCATTTGATCGTGAGGAAATAAAACGACGAGAAAGTGATTATAAGATTCCGTGCCATCATGAGTGGCATTTCTCTCTCGGTACAAATGCTTAACTCTACTGGCTGCTGCAGATCGATGATGGCCATCGGCGACATAGAGGCACTCAACATTATCAAATGCAGACTCAATATCGTCGGCTATATTTGCATCTTCTATTACCCAGAAAGTATGTCTAGTTTCATCATCCGCTTTGAAATCGTACTCAGGTTTGGTGGCAACTACTTTTTCTATTAATTTGTTTACTTCTTCTTCTGATTTATACGTAAGAAACACAGGCCCAACTTGTGCGCCCAACGCATCCATATGGTTAACACGATCATCTTCTTTGTCAGGGCGAGTGAATTCATGCTTCTTAATCAAGTCTTGTTCATATGCATCAAGCGATGCTACTGCTACGATTCCTATTTGAGAGTGTGACCCCATGATCTGCTGGTAAACATAAAATTTATCTTCGCTATCTTGTTGCAGGATTCCTTCAGAGATAAACCGATTTAAGTTCTCACTCCCCTTTGTGTAAACCCTGTCATCAAATGCATCAATACTTAAATCAACATCAATCTCTGGCTTATTTATGTGCAGAAAGCTGTAGGGATTATCTTTAGCAATCTCAATAGCCTCTACTCTATTAATTACATCATAAGGATGAGACGCCACCAGTGAGGCGAATTCCCGTTTAGGCCTAAGGCCGCAAAAGGGTTTTATCAGTTTCATTTAAGATTCCATCGAATAAAATATGTTTACTTATTCCCAATTGTGAATATGCCCGTCAAATCATCACCTAGCAAATCATAAAGCAGATTCAGAGCAGGGGGATCAATGTTTTATTTCATCGATGTGTTGCTGATTATCGTAGTTTGGTCTAGTGCTTTTATGGTCTCATTGATAGTAAATCCCCTGGACTTCATAAAGCGAATGATATTTCGATGTGATTTTGAGCCGTATTGTATTTGGCTTTGATCTCGAACTTTCTTTCTCACCAATTCCAATGCTATTTTCTCCCAATCGGCATCATCAATGTATAGATATTTGGCAATAATAAGATGATGGACCCTTCTCGATCCCAAATTGGCTTTAATATGCAGGTACCCAAAACCCTTACTTTTTCGGTAGCGTATATAGCTCTCCGCAAACCTTTCATCACTTAGAAGATTTTCAGATTGTAATTGATTTAATGCTAGATCCAGCTTAATTGGAACTAATCCTGGGTACTTGATAAGTAGCTTTTGTTTGAGTTCGAAAAATGAGTGTTCCCGGCGAGCCAAGAAATCCATGGCAGCCCGCCGGAGAACAGGGACATCACAATGAGTATGATCTGAGTTTATGGTTTTACTGCTGCAGCCTAAGATGCATTCTTTGATTTTGCATTTTCCAGAATAATCACATCATCGCTACCTGCAATGACCTCGCGGTCATTCTGTTTAGCATCCTTATTCAGCAACTGAGCTCGAATCTTACCTTCGATCTGCTCTGCGACTTCCGGGTTTTCATCGAGATACATGGCAACGTTTTTCTTGCCTTGGCCGATTTTTTCACCATTGTAGGCATACCATGCACCAGATTTATCTAGCAGCCCTTCTTTTACTCCGAGATCGATTACTTCACCTAAATGATGAATACCTTCACCATACATGATTTGGAATTCAGTCTGACGAAATGGAGGTGCAACTTTGTTCTTAACAACTTTTACCCGAGTTTCGTTACCGACAACTTCATCACCATCTTTTATAGAACCTATACGACGTATATCGAGTCGTACAGAAGAATAGAATTTCAGTGCATTCCCGCCGGTGGTTGTTTCTGGTGAACCAAACATGACACCGATCTTCATACGAATTTGATTAATGAATATAACTAGGGTGTTGGAATTCTTAATATTGGCAGTCATCTTGCGCAATGCTTGTGACATCAAGCGGGCCTGAAGACCCATGTGGCTGTCGCCCATGTCACCTTCGATTTCTGCTTTAGGCGTTAAGGCCGCGACTGAGTCGATAACTACGACGTCTAATGCACCGGAACGTACTACCATGTCACAGATTTCTAGCGCCTGTTCTCCGGTGTCTGGCTGGCTCACCAATAAATTGTCTACATCTACACCGAGATTCTTCGCATAGATTGGATCTAGGGCGTGCTCTGCATCGATAAAGGCACAGCTACCACCTGCCTTTTGCGCTTCCGCGATAACCTGTAGGGTTAATGTGGTCTTGCCCGAAGCTTCAGGGCCATAAATTTCCACTATTCGGCCACGCGGCAACCCACCAATGCCTAGCGCAACGTCCAGGCCTAAAGATCCGGTGGAAATAGCTGGTATTGATTCGCGCTCGGTATCTCCCAAGCGCATCATGGATCCCTTGCCAAATTGTCTTTCGATTTGCGACAGCGCAGCTGCCAATGCTTTTTCTTTATTGCTGTTATCTTCAATCATAGTTGTTTCCTTGGTATTTCCTTACAACTGATGCTGGTTCCTTGAGTAATGCAGTTGATACTTGGCCCATTCTTAGAGCCTTAAAAGTAGCCGTCCTCAGCTACTTGCTAAATTCTTCAATAAATTACTCTCTTCTTAGGAAAATTCTAATTTCGATCAGATTCTATTTGGTCGGCTAAGTTGGACATTGACCACCGCTTACACCACCTTTGGTCAGTTGACCATTTACTCCAGGAGCTTTGGCAGCGGGCTGTAAGGCACAGCGGGCAATACCCAACCCAGCTACGTTCATTTCGCCCTTCCTCACATTTGGGCCAATACTGTATATATGAACAGTATCGATTAAATCAAAATATTACTGTATATACAACCAGTATATTGGCAAATGCCGAAATTCCTTTAGCGATTCTGTCAAGTCACTAGATTCAGAAGGCAAACCAAAGCCGCCTCTAATGTTGCGAGGCGCACAGCCCTTCGATCTCCAGTAAAAAGGAAGCGCTGAGTAATGGCCTTGTCCTCCCACCGGCAAGCAATCCATACGGTTCCGACCGGTTTTTCTTCGGTTCCCCCATCGGGACCAGCCACACCACTGACGGCAACCCCAACACTGGCTCGGCTATTAGAAATGGCTCCCTGGGCCATTGCCAAAACAGTCTCTTCACTTACCGCTCCAGGACCATCGAGCTGGAAGAAGGCCGCAGGTACTTCCAACAAGCGTTGTTTTGCTTCATTAGAATAAGTGATAAATCCCGTATCAAACCAGGCAGAGCAGCCGGCAAGATCGGTTAAAGATTGAGCAATCCATCCTCCGGTACAGGATTCCGCAGTAGACATAATTAACTTCTTGGCGATGAGTTTGTCAGCGAGTTGCTGGACCAATTCACGGACCGCAGATTGAGGAAATGGCATGGGCACAATGGTATCCACTCAGCTAGTTGAAACCAAATACAAAAACTCTTGAACAACTTATTGCCGTATTGTGATTAAAGTCCAAGTGAAAACTTAAACCGTGTAGAATCGCCTGCTTAACGTGAATAATACTCAAACTCAGTTTAAGACCTTGGGCGAAGCGCAAAAACACACACCCATGATGCAGCAGTATTTGCGCATCAAGGCACAAAATCAAGACAACTTATTGTTCTATCGCATGGGAGATTTCTATGAGCTCTTCTATGACGATGCAAACATTGCTGCTGACATTCTCGATATCACTCTGACCGCAAGAGGCAAATCTGCAGGAAATCCAATTCCTATGTGTGGAATTCCTTTTCATGCAGTGGATCGTTACCTCGCGAAATTAGTGGAAGCCCGCGTATCCGTCGCTATTTGTGAACAAATAGGTGACCCAGCCACTTCTAAAGGACCAGTAGAAAGAGAAGTAGTTCGGGTAATCACGCCAGGCACTGTCAGTGATGAAGCCCTTCTCGATGAGCGAAGAGATAACTGCCTACTTGCAATTAGTGCGACTGAAATCTCAAAAACAAAAGACTCTGACCTGCAGTACGGCATTGCTTATATGAATATAAGCAGTGGTCGTTTTGTTCTAAGCGAAATCACTGGTATTGAAGCACTTTATACCGAAATCGAAAGAATAAAGCCGGCAGAACTATTAATTAGTGACAATCTCGTTGATGTGGGAACGAAACTCGATAATCCGGCCATACAGAAGCGACCGGTTTGGGAATTTGAATTCGATAATGCGAATCGAATTCTTTGCGAACATTTCAACACAAAAGATCTATCTGCCTTCGACTGCGCAGAAATGACCGCCGCCATGGAAGCTGCGGGTTGCTTAATTCAATATGCTCGTGAAACCCAAAAGTCTGAACTACCCCATATCAAGGGCATACAGGTGGAACAGCTTTCAGACAGCGTTATTCTCGATGCTGCCAGTCGTAAAAACCTGGAAATAGATACAAATCTTACCGGCGGTCGCCAAAACACGCTGCTGTCAGTAATGGACTCCACATCAACGGCCATGGGCGGTCGGCTTCTTTCACGTTGGCTTAATCGACCTTTACGGAACAAAACTCAATTAGAAGCAAGGCAACAAGTCGTTAGCAGCTTGATAACTGACTATCGATTCGAACCAATTGCTGAACTGTTAAAAAGTATTGGAGACTTAGAACGGATATTGGCACGCCTCGGTTTGAGGTCTGCCCGCCCTAGAGACCTAGTCAAGTTAAGAGACAGCTATGAAATGCTGCCTCCGTTGCAAAACAGTCTTACAGAAATAAAAGACAATTTAGTGACACCAATCGCTGAGAGAATTTCTAGCTTCCCAAAACAAACCGCACTTCTACAGAAAGCGATTGAAGAAAATGCACCAGTTGTAATCCGCGAGGGTGGAGTAATTGCCGAAGGTTATGACGATGAATTAGATGAGCTACGTAACCTAAGTAGCAATGCAGGACAGTACCTTGTTGATCTGGAAGTAAGAGAGAAAGAAAGGACTGGGCTCAGCACATTGAAAGTTGGATTCAATAGAGTTCATGGTTACTACATCGAAATGAGCAAAGGTCAGGCAGAAGCAGAATTACCTGCTGAATACAGTCGACGCCAAACCTTAAAAAATGCAGAAAGGTTTATAACACCTGAGTTGAAAAAATTTGAAGAGAAAATATTGAGCGCCAAAAGTAAAGCTCTCACAAGAGAAAAAGCACTTTACGAAGAACTCCTAGATTTACTAGCAGAGGATTTAGCCCAACTAATTACTAGTGCGGAAGCTATTGCCGAACTCGATGTGCTCAATTGCTTTGCTGAGCGTGCGGTTAATCTCAACTATGTACGACCAAACTTATCCACTGAACCGGAGGTCATTATCGAAGAAGGTCGTCATCCAGTTGTAGAAAGGGTTTTGATCGAAGATTTTGTTGCCAATGATTTGTGTTTAAACGATCAACAGAAAATGTTGATCATTACCGGGCCCAACATGGGTGGCAAATCTACCTACATGCGTCAAACCGCTCTAATTGTTTTGCTCGCCCTCTGTGGTAGTTATGTGCCAGCACTAGCGGCCACAGTCGGTCCAATCGATCGTATATTTACTCGAATTGGTTCATCTGATGATTTGGCTGGAGGGCGTTCAACTTTTATGGTGGAGATGAGTGAAACTGCAAATATCCTGCATAACTCAACTCCAAACAGTCTGGTGTTAATGGATGAAATCGGTCGTGGCACCAGTACTTTTGATGGCCTCTCCTTAGCCTGGGCTGCCGCGGTTTATATTGCCGAAAAATTATCGGCCTTTACTTTGTTCGCTACCCATTATTTTGAACTCACTTCCTTACCGAATTCATACGACAACATTATTAATGTTCACCTGGACGCCATTGAACATGATAATGGCATAGTATTTCTGCATGCCGTTAAATCCGGTCCTGCTAACCAGAGCTATGGACTGCAGGTCGCCCAATTGGCGGGAATACCAACTTCAGTAATAGACAAGGCGCGCGATAAACTAAGTCAGTTAGAGGCGGATGCTGGCACAGAAACCCGGAAAGCACCGAACCCACAATTTCCCAATCAGGGGGATTTATTCGGCTCGGCTCCACACCCAGTAGTGGAATTTCTGGAACAACTCAATCCTGATGAGGTAACGGCAAAAGAAGCGTTATCCATTCTCTATGAACTTAAAAACAAAACCAAATAGGCAACTTCGTTAAGCTTTTTCTAACTGAGAATTGTAAGAAAAAAGCTGCTAGAATGCCTGCCGTTTCATATAGATAGAATAGGAATTAGTTAGCACGGAGAAGAAATGACTTTTGTAGTTGGTGATAATTGCATTCGTTGCAAACATACAGACTGTGTCGAAGTTTGCCCGGTAGACTGTTTCTATGAAGGTCCAAATTTTCTGGTTATTCACCCAGATGAATGCATCGACTGCGCACTTTGTGAACCGGAATGCCCAGTAGATGCTATTTATGCTGAAGATGAACTTCCTGAAGATCAGCAGGAATACTTAGCTTTAAACGCTGAACTTGCAGAGAATTGGCCGAACATTACAGAAAAAAAAGATCCCCTTTCCGATGCTGAGGAATGGACAGATAAACCCAATAAGCGTGAATATTTAAAACGTTAAATGAACAAAGAAAAACCGCTGCTGTTGCAGCGGTTTTTTACGCCTTGGATTTGACTAGACCAGAACACCTAAACGTATAGTGAGCTAAATAAATTCGGTATTGATTTGAGTGTAGCGCTCTCCACCCGTGTGAAGTTTGTCAGAAAGAAAAGCAAATGGTGTCTCTTCCTTTCGGAAAATTTACTCTATCCTAATGAAATTACAGGAGAAAAAGAAAATACAAAATGTGGTACTTATCTTTTGTAGGAGATTACGTGATCAAGACTTTGTATCACAGCACAAATTTTCACTTTAATTATTACGATTTGGATCAGCGTTTTGGCAGTAATCCTGTCGGATCAACCGACTGTCCGTCGACGCGAATTTCGAAATGCAGCATGGCAATGCCGCTAGTGTTCTGCCCAATCTCTGCAATCTTTTCGCCAGCGTCAACTCGCGAACCTTCACCAACTAGCATTGTACTATTGTGCGCATAGGCACTTAAGTATTTGTCACTGTGACGAATAATGATTAGATTGCCACTACCTTGTACTCCGCGGCCAGAATAAACTACATTTCCTGCTCCGGTAGCGAAAACAGGTTCACCGAGTTGGCCACCGATATCTATACCTTTATTAACATCGGCTTGAAACCCACGCACTATTCTTCCTTGATGAGGCCAACGCCAATCTGGTTCTCTATCTGAATCAATGGTCTGACGAATCAACCCGCCTGATCTTGATAATGTACCTTGAGCTCGAGCAACTGAATTATTGGTAACAGCTGTTCCCAACCGACTATTTCTTTCGGCTTGCTGATCAACAACACGACTAATGTCTAAATTAATTTCCTGATCAACGAAAATGGTATAGGGAGGATGTAGCCCATTTGCTCTTGCAAGTGCACGAAAATCTAAGTCGTATTGAAAGGCAATGGACATTAAATTATCTCCAGCTCCAACACGGCGGGTTTGTCCAGTCGCTACACTCGGATTTGAAAAAACAATCGGATTGCTAGTAATTCCTGAAGCAATTGTCGTGCTTCCGCGTATCGGCTGATTGTATTCAGAGTTAAAAACCACAGGTCTCCTTTCCTGCATACGAAAACTTCCAGCAGGTGTATCACTACTCACAATAATGGGGCCGTTAACAACTTGCCGCTCTCCTTGTTCTGAAACAGGGGCCTGGAAGCTATTTCCGCAACCAACAAGAATGGCTGCCACGATAGCGACAAACCAAGTTTTTTCAATTTTGCTAACCATCTTTAATTCCAAAAACTCGTTATATAGCTTTAGACGTTAGCAGCGTCCTTTTTGTTAAAAATTGAATGGAGAAGAACCACCACAGCTATCCCACCGACAAAAGATATCAGGGAAATCGCCAGCCAAGATGGGTTTCCAGTTATCTCTGTATAGTTTAACGGCCAGATTTTGACAGTTTGTAATGGATGTTGTATCCCGGAACTATCTATATAAAAGCTTATAGCCTGCCGCCAAGGCCACAGCACATAGACAGAACCCAAAAGCATGCCAGAAATAAAGCCAAAAGTGAGGTTATGGTAGTTCTTCAAAAGCCAGGCGAGTACCCTGGAAAAGCTAAGTAAACCCACGATACAGCCAGAAGCAAAGACAATGATGTAAAGGACATCGAACTGCACTAAGGCTGTGAGAATAAACTGATAGACCCCCAATAAGAGCAGGATAAAAGCACCCGAAAGACCAGGTAAAATCATGGCACATATTCCAATTGCCCCGCAAATGAAGACATAAACCGGATTCGCATTAGCGATTCTAGGCTCCAAATTTCCTACTAAGACCGCTACCCCAACACCGAACAAAATAGCTGCCCAAATTGCATAGTTATTCCTTTCATACTGCGACCGAAGAATCCAAGTAGACGCAAGTATTAATCCGATAAAGAAGGCCATTAAGGGTTCGGGATAGCTAGTTAATAGAAAGAGAACAGTGTGGGCGGAGATTATCAGTCCAGTTAACGCACCCAATACTACTAACAGTAAAAAGTTGCCATCGATATGCTGCCAAAATTTTGCGAAGTGCATCGCGAACAAAATTTTTACTGCTCTCCCATCTATGGAAAGGATCGCGAAAATGAGCCGTTCATAAATGTTGGTTATAACCGCTATTGTTCCGCCAGAAACACCTGGGACTGAATCTCCCAAACCCATGGCAATGCCTTTAAAAAATAGAACCAGGCTGGAATAATTTAGCATTGGATTCTGGTCGGCAGCGGAAGAATCTTCAGTCATAGTTAGTCCAGAAGTCAGTGTTGTAACTGACCTATAAGTAGCGGCACGAAGCGAACGGCATCCAGAAAAGTTTCCGAAAAGCCATCTTCATTACGGGTAATCAATTTAAGCTCCTGTTGGCCATCACCGCCAACTGGAATAACCAATCGCCCGCCCTCTGGATTTAACTGTTGCAACAATTCATTCGGGATTTCTTGCGGCGCAGCTGTGGCAATAATGGCATCGAAGGGTGCTTTCCGCTCCCACCCTAAACTACCATCATCATGCTTGAAATCCGTATTGCGTAAGCGCAGAGTTTTAATATTGGCCTTAGCTCGATCCAACAAAGGTTTTATGCGCTCTATGGTGTAAACCTTCTTTGCAAGTTGAGCAATAATCGCGGTTTGGTAGCCACAGCCAGTACCAATTTCGAGCACTGTTTCTAAAGGTCCTGAAGATACAATCGCTTCAGTCATACGAGCAACGATATAAGGTTGGGAAATGGTTTGGTTATGACCAATGGGAAGTGCTACATCTTCATAAGCACGATGAGAAAGCGCCTCTTCAAGAAATATATGCCTGGGAGTTGAGCGCATCACATCCAGTACTTCTAAGCTAGTAATACCCTGATCCATTAGCCGCCCTAGTAGCCGCTCACGCGTGCGCTGAGAGGTCATACCAATGCCATTTAAATTGTGTTTACTACTCAATCTACTACCCCATACTATTCCTGCGCTTTATTCGGTATTACAAATTTCCCTCAACAAACTAGTAGCATATGCCCCCTTGCGTAAATCAAATTCAAGTTTAAGTGATTTCTCATCAAGCCATGACCATTCCAGGTTGTCCGGCATGAATCTTAGAGGCCTCCTTGAAGCCTTCAAGCCCAGCTTATATAAAGCTTGCACAAGGCCTGGAAATTCCTCCATCACTGCCTCTTCAATATCGGCAGCTTTGGCCGTGCATACATATTTATTTTTAGATTCAATCTCTCCACCTAAGCACCCAGTAACATGAATATCGAAGTTGGCTAAGCGCTCCTGCAAAAGATCAGTCCACCCTGCTTGGTCTGGGACAAAATTCCGATCAGTACCGTTTAAATTGAGCACATCCCCATCAACATAAATATTCCAATTCTTGCTATTTAGTCTTTCTGATAACAATTGATTGAATAAGTAGGCGCGCGCCGCTGAGATCACCAAACTACGTTTAAAAGGTTTCCTCTTTGTATTTCTAGTTCCAACTTTTTCTCGCAGAATTTCATTAAGCTGTCTCAGATTGCTCAGTTCTCTGCCAAAACGCTGTTGGCCAAAATAGTTAGGCACGCCGTGTTCTTTGATTCGTAATATATTCGATTCAAAATCCTTCCGGCTGCCAGTGCAATTTCGTAAAGTGATTTCGAAATGATTTAGCTTATGGCTGCCTATTTTCAGCTTTCTACTATTTCGTTTGGTGGAGATGATCTGCAAATTATGTCTTTCTATACTCTCTAGATTTTTTAGTTGAGGGGTTCTTAATGGAACGCTAAACCATTGTGTGCATTCACCCCTTCTATCTTTCATCCCGGCATAACCGATCGTTGCCACTCTTTGTTGAGTAAAAGAAGCTAGCTGCTTGACAACATCGACGGTAGACAAGTCTATTTTCTTGATTTGCAAATATAAGTGATCACCACTTCCAGTTAGATCGAATCCCAGATCTTCTGAAACCTTAAAATCACAAAAGTCTTTTTTAAATCTCGCGCTAATGGCTGGAGGGGAAGAAAGATAGGCAAGACTTTCTAACCCTTGCCATTGAGATTCAAGCTGAACGGCGCTACTAGGCATTGGATTCCATTAAGATTATTGCATGACAAGCGATGCCTTCTTCCCTGCCGATATAACCGAGACGCTCTGTAGTGGTCGCCTTTAAATTCACCCGATCAGAATCCAGGCTGAGTAAAACGCATAGGCTCGCCACCATCTCTTGGCGGTAAGGCGCAAGTATGGGTACCTGGGCTATTACGGTTACATCCAGATTGATAATCTGCATTTGATTTTTATTTGCAATTTGCAGCACTTGCTCCAATAGCTGTGAACTGTCAGCGTTAGCGAATTGCTCATCTGTATTCGGAAAATGTTGACCGATATCACCGGCCGCGCAAGCGCCTAGGATGGCATCACAAATGGCATGTAATACGACATCACCATCGGAATGGGCGAGCAAAGAATAATTATCCGGAATAGTCAAACCCGCAAGCTTTAGAGGTTTATCGTCCAGATAGCTCTCCGCAAATTTATGCACGTCGATACCATGCCCAATTCTTAACGTGTCATTCACTAGGTTTTATCTCCTGCTGATAAATAATATCGCGCAAGCTCTAAATCTGAATCATAGGTGATTTTAATATTAGATTTGTCTCCAGGAACGATAATCGGTTTAAATCCCATGGTCTCTATTGCACTAGCTTCATCAGTTACATCGAGATTTGCGGAAACTGCATTAGATAAAGCCCGTTTTAACAGATCGAAGCGAAACATTTGGGGAGTGAGTGCGGACCAGAGCTGACTCCGATCAATCGTCTGTTCAATTTCATTATTATCATTGAGCTGTTTCACCGTATTATCTATCGGCGCTCCCAGGAGTCCTCCTACCTTGCTTTCATTCAATTGGCTCATTAGATTTTTAATATCTGATTGCGCAACACAGGGTCTGACCGCATCATGCACCAGGACCCAATCACTGGCGTTAGCCTGTTCACCGAGAGATTGCAGACCATTGATAACAGAATTAACTCGCTCATTACCACCAGTCACTGTTGACACTCTTTCATTGCTGAAATTAAATGCTGGCCAGTGCTGATCTTTTGGATGTAGAACTACAACCAGATGCTCAATCTCCGGGATTTCTAATAATCGATTTATGGAATGTATGAGTACGGGAGTACCACAAATAGAATGATACTGTTTGGGTGTACTCGATCCCATGCGGCGACCGATGCCAGCGGCTGGCAAAATAGCCCAAAATTTCATAATGTTTTTATTTTAATCTACTTTAGATCGCAGATCGGTGGTTGATAGTCTAGAGGTACGATTTAATCCAGGAGTAGATAAAAGGTTTCCCCCTCCTCGATCATACCTAGCTCTGATCTGGCTCGCTCTTCTACTGCTTCATGACCAGTTTTTAACTCCACGACTTCGATTTCTAATAAACGATTGCGCTCTTCTAACTCAGCGTTGATCTGACGCTGCGCATCTAACTCAGTTTGCAGCATATTGAGTGCGCGCACACTATCCTCCCCAAGCCATAACTGAAATTGGAAAATCAGAAAAACGATGATGAGGAATCCATATAATACTTTCATAGCGATACGCTTAACTAGAAAACTGCGAGAACTCCTTTATGCCATTGTAAATCGACGCCGCGCCCAATTCTTCTTCTATGCGAAGCAATCTATTGTATTTGGCGACTCGGTCTGAGCGACACAGAGAGCCTGTTTTAATTTGTCCGGCTGCTGTAGCTACTGCCAGGTCGGCTATGGTTGTGTCTTCTGTTTCCCCGGATCGGTGAGAAATAACAGCTGTATACGCCGCGCCTTTAGCCATATTGATTGCAGCGAGTGTTTCTGTAAGCGATCCAATCTGATTGAATTTAATCAATATTGAATTCGCTATATTCTCATCGATCCCTCTTTTTAGAATGCTGGTGTTGGTAACGAATAAATCATCACCAACTAATTGAACTTTATCGCCTATTTTCTCAGATAATTTAGCCCATCCGTCCCAGTCAGACTCATCCATACCATCTTCTATGGAGAGAATTGGGTAATTTTCTACGAGCCCCTGTAAATAATCTGCAAAACCGGCAGAATCGAAGCTTTTGTTTTCGCCCCGCAGATTGTATCTGCCGTCAGCATAGAATTCTGAAGCCGCACAATCCAGCGCGAGATGAATATCTTCTCCAGGTTTAAATCCCGCTTTAGTAATAGCTTCCATGATGGCATCAAGAGCAGCAGAATTTGACGGCAGGTTCGGCGCAAAACCACCTTCGTCACCAACAGCAGTATTTAACCCCTGAGCATTTAATACTGACTTGAGCGCGTGAAAAATCTCTGCACCGTACCGTAGCGCTTCGCAAAACGAATCCGCTCCAGTTGGCTGTACCATGAATTCCTGAATATCGACATTATTGTCCGCGTGCTCACCGCCATTGACGATATTCATCATCGGAACCGGTAAAGTGAACTTACCATCACTGCCGTTTAATCTGGCAATGTGTTGATACAGTGGTACACCTGCATCAACTGCAGCAGCTTTAGCTGCTGCTAAAGACACAGCGAGAATTGCATTTGCACCTAACTTGGATTTATTTTCAGTTCCATCAAGATCAAGCATCAGTTGATCGCAACTTTCCTGATCAACAACAGACGTACCAATTAGAGTATCTCTTATTTGTGTATTTACATTGCGCACCGCGGTTAGGACGCCTTTACCAAAGTAACGCTCTGGATTTTTATCCCTTAACTCTAATGCTTCACGCGAACCAGTAGATGCACCGGATGGCGCACAGGCTGAACCAAATGCACCGCTGCTTAAGCGTATGTCTGCTTCTACCGTGGGATTGCCCCGCGAGTCCAAAACTTCACGAGCCCTAATTTCAGTAATTTCTGACATGTAAATACCTTAAAGATGTAGAGAGGAATTGTTCGAAGTTTTAGGCCGTATCGATATCCGGCTGAGATTTGATTAGCCCATCTAGCTCCTGCATTTGTTGCAGGAATGGTTTTAATTGATCGAGACGAAGCGCGCAGTGACCGTCGCAAAGTGCCTTATCTGGGTCAGGATGAGCTTCAAGAAATAGTCCTGCAATTCCTTGTGATAAACCTGCCTTAGCAAGTGCAGTTACTTGCTGACGTCGACCATCGGCACTATTGGCAAGCCCACCTGGTTTTTGTAGTGCATGGGTTGCGTCGAAAATCACTGGATAGTCAAACTGTTTCATGATTGAGAATCCAAGCATATCGACCACTAGATTGTTATACCCAAAACTACTGCCTCGCTCGCACAGCATTAAGCGTTGATTTCCCGCGCTCTCAAATTTTTTAAGAACATGAGCCATCTCTCGCGGGGCTAAAAACTGTGCTTTCTTGATGTTTATTGCAGCACCAGTTTTTGCCATAGCAACAACCAAGTCTGTTTGGCGGGATAGGAAGGCTGGAAGCTGCAATACATCTGCGATCTCACTAACGACCGCAGCCTGATCGGGTTCATGAATGTCAGTAATGATCGGCATATTGAATTGTGATTTAACTTCAGCCAGCCAATTCAAGCCCTCTTCCAGCCCGGGACCTCGAAAAGAATTGATAGAAGATCGATTAGCTTTATCAAAAGAAGCTTTGAAAACGAACGGTATTCCTAATTCTGTACAGGTAGTTTTGAAATTTTCCGCAACAGATAGAGTTAGATCGCGAGACTCAAGCACATTCAGTCCACCAAAGAGGACTAACGGCAAATTGTTAGCGACAGAAATATTGGCAATATCGATTTGCTTATGGGTCATTGATCAATGATGTCGTAGTATTCTCAAGCTTGAGCTGTTTTAGCAGCAGCTATTGTTGGTTTTGATGTATCGTGCGCGTCTTTCTGTTGTGATTCTTTAGTACTATATACGATCGCTGCACTAATGAATCCAGCAAATAGTGGATGCCCTTCGCGCGGGGTAGAGGTAAATTCAGGGTGAAATTGACATCCAACGAACCACGGATGACCCGCGACTTCGATAACTTCAACCAGCATGTCGTCAGCGGATTTGCCAACGAGTTGTAATCCCGCCTCACTCAGTCTTTGCAAATAGTCATTATTAAACTCATAGCGATGACGATGGCGTTCTACAATTTCTTCTGCGCCATAACATTCAAAGGTCTTAGAATGCTTCTGCAGAATGCACTTTTGACCACCCAAACGCATAGTTCCACCAAGGTCTGAATTTTCATCACGATACTCAGTTGCACCTGTCGAAGTTGTCCACTCACTAATGAGAGCGATAACAGGATGCGGTGAATCGCTATCAAATTCAGTACTGTTTGCTCCAGCGAGACCAGCGACGTTTCGCGCGTAATCGATTACAGCTGCCTGTAAGCCCAGACAGATTCCGAGAAAAGGAATTTTGTTTTCTCGAGCATATTGAGTCGCCAGAATCTTACCCTCAAACCCTCTTTCTCCAAATCCACCTGGAATCAAAATAGCATCGTGTCCCTCGAGCAAGCCTATCCCTTGCTCCATCACATCAGAGGAATCGATATAGTTAATGTTAACCTTGGTACGAGTTTGAATCCCGGCATGGATAATGGCTTCATTTAAGGATTTATAAGCGTCCAACAGATCCATGTACTTGCCCACCATGGCCAACTTAACTTCCCGCTCAGGATTTAATTGGGCATCTACCACCCGATCCCATTCGGAATAATCTGCTGTTGGGCAATCCAGGTTGAGTTTATTGACGACGATTTCATCCAGCCCTGCCGCAACTAAGATTGAAGGGATACGATAGATGGTATCTGTATCCGGCAAGGAAACTACGGAAGGGAATTCTACGTTGGTAAATAATGCAATCTTGTTACGGGCAGATTCGTCTAATTCCTGCTCTGATCTGCAAACTAAGACATCGGGTTGTATACCAATGGAACGAAGTTCCTTTACCGAGTGCTGGGTAGGTTTGGTTTTTGTTTCTCCAGCAGTGCTGATGTAAGGTACAAGAGTAAGATGCAGATACAATGCTTTTCCGGAACCAAGCTCGACTCTTAATTGGCGAACTGCTTCGAGGAAGGGTTGTGACTCGATGTCACCGACTGTGCCACCAATCTCAACCAGAGCAACGTCTGCTTTGCCGGCACCTTCGATAACTCGCTTCTTAATTTCGTCAGTTATGTGGGGAATGACCTGAATGGTAGCGCCGAGATAATCACCACGGCGTTCGCGTTTCAACACTTCTTCATAAACGCGACCTGTAGTGAAATTGTTATTCTGACTCATGGTAATGCGGCTGAAGCGCTCATAATGACCCAGATCTAAATCTGTTTCTGCACCATCTTCGGTAACGAAGACTTCACCATGCTGAAAAGGACTCATAGTCCCAGGATCCACATTTATATAGGGATCCAGTTTTAGCATGGTGATTTTGAGGCCTCGGGCTTCAAGAATAGCGGCAAGCGAAGCAGAAGTAATACCCTTCCCTAGCGAAGAAACTACGCCGCCGGTAATGAAGATAAAACGAGTCATGAAGTCCCCATCTCTTTAACTCGAGCCAGTTAGGATCTGGCTCTTATAGATGGAACTACAGCCTACCAGAAGCCCCCTCTTAGCTCAATCTGAGCTTTTCCTCAACTGTTAAAAAATCAGAAAATGCGGCCTATTCCTATGCGATTTGGCCTATTTAACGCCGCCATTGTAGCTCGATCCCGGGTTCGTTTAGCGCTGCAGCACTAGTTTCGGCGACACCAATCCCAGGAATACAGACCAATTCATTATCCCGATAAATTAAGGGTATCCGCTCTCTCCACCAAGGTTCAATATGAGCTTCTTGCAGTAGTTTTTTTAAACTCTTGCTAGGCCGACCTAATAGGCGACAGTATTCTCCCCCTTGCCTGAAGCGAATATCGAAGGAGTCTGCCTGTGATTTTGCCAGCCCTTCACCAATAACTTCCCTTGCAATCAAAGTTCCACAACCCTCAATTTCTAGTTCTGCTTTTTGTTGGGGATTCCAATTTAGGCTCTCTGGAGGATTAGCTTGTTCCGCCAACAAATACAAACTATCGCGGTATCGGCCTAGTGAAAAACCGTTTGCTGCGATTACTCCTTCTTGTTTATCAAGTGTCGCAAATTCGTAAACCATTTGTTGCAATAGGTTCCAACCCGGTTCTGGCAATCCTGACTTTTTGATCCAATGCCTGAAAACATTTCTTTGTCTTGCTTCGCTAAGTTCTACAAATCCGGTAATTGAAATTACGGTTTTATCTTCTGTTAATAAGTTTGCTAAATCGGTATCCGCCAATTCCTGCAACATACCATTGGCTTCTGTAATCAATTGCAATGATTTACTCCAACTAGAGCGATAATTAGGCCAACGAGACTCAATAGCCGGTATAATTTCCTTTCTTAGAAAGTTTCTATCGAAAGTGGTGTCCTGGTTCGATTGATCTTTAATCCATTCTAAGCTGTGCTCTTCTGCAAATCTCTGTAGTTCCGCGCTGCCTACTTCTAATAATGGTCGGTAGATTTCTCCTTTCGCGAAATCTCTTTTTTGTGGAATAGCTGAGAGCCCTTTTAAACCCGCACCTCGATTAAGCCTAAACAGCAGAGTTTCCAATTGATCATCTAAATGATGGGCAAGTATTAAAACTTCCTCATCCTTCAACTGCGATTCGAATACCCCATAGCGTGCTTTTCGGGCAAGATTTTCAATTGAAGAATCTAAGCTATTATCACTTTTAATCTCCACTTTTTCGCAATGCAATGGAACGTCGAGATCATTGCAGAGACCCTCACAAAAACTTTGCCACTGATCGGCTTCAGCTTGCAAACCATGGTTGACATGGACCGCCCTAATAGCTGCCTGATTCAAACTTTCTTCGGCTACCTTGCACATTCCGTAGAGCAAGACAACAGAATCCATCCCTCCACTCAACCCGATCAGGAAGGAAGGTTGTTGAAAAGTCGTCGCCAAGTTGCGCTGTAAATATTCGAGATCAAATTTCATTGAAGAAAAATCGCTGTCAACAAGCTATAGAAAGCGAGTCTAACGGACTCGAAAAATAAAAGTTAGTGTAAGAAGACTTTATATCGTCGCGTTTAATGCTATTTGCTTATGCCATAGCTCATAAGACGCTGATAACGTCTATCGACTAGTTCGTTGGGGTCCATGACGATTAAACGGTCGATCTGGTCTATTAGGGCTCGTTTTATGTTCGCCGAGGTTTCTACTACATCGCGGTGAGCACCACCTAATGGTTCCGCAATAGTTTTGTCAACTATGCCTAA
>JBJLER010000081.1:0-5423 GCA_045565735.1 Pseudohongiellaceae bacterium | reverse complement strand
GATGAATCTCTTGCTTAAATCCACCAGGATTAAACAATGCTGCCTGCATCCAGCGGGATAACATCGTTAAAACAATTGCGAGAAACATATAAACCGAGCCAATTATACTGGTCATTGTTTCCCTTAATTGATCTTCTTCTATTCCTTGAATATTGTTTTGCTGTAAGTACGGTTGTAATTGAATAAACACCGTATCTAATACAACTGGTTGCATGCGCAAATAAACCTCAACCGCTAAGCCTATAAAAATTGCTGCTAACAGAGTGAATTCCCAGGACTCTGTTTCACGCAATAATAAGGCTAGAACACTGATGCCGAATAGCATGATTAATGGGACAAAATCCCCAACCATTGCCCAGACCCCTAAGGGTAAAATACCCCAAGCAAGCACAAAGGCAGCTTCTTTAATACCTTTGGACAACATAATTAGCCCAACTATTACCGGGCTAAGTAAGTTGAGTACCGGAATCAGACCAATCAAGCCTACCGCTAGTATGGCCTGCTTTCTTCCGGTCATTACGAATTCAGCAAGGCCGCGCATTTTTATCTTTTAAACCTGGTGACTATCCGTATAAGGAATTAATGACAGGTATCTTGCTCTCTTAATTGCAGTCGCAAGCTGTCGTTGATAGCGAGCTTTTGTTCCAGTGATACGGCTAGGAACAATTTTTCCGGTTTCGGAAACGTACGCCTTCAGCGTTTCTAAATCTTTATAGTCGATTTCTTTAGTGCCTTCTGCTGTGAATTTGCAGAATTTACGTCGACGAAAATAACGAGCCATAGTTTTTCCCTGTAATTAATTAATGGAAGAATTACTCTTCTTCGGTTTCTGCATCTTCATCCGCTGCAGGCGCTTCGTCTGTAACTTCTCCCGAAGTA
Organism: Pseudohongiellaceae bacterium; assembly: GCA_045565735.1. GTDB lineage: Bacteria > Pseudomonadota > Gammaproteobacteria > Pseudomonadales > Pseudohongiellaceae > UBA9145. The sequence goes on along the minus strand of JBJLER010000081.1, from coordinate 4,544 downwards.
TCGGCCTCTTCGATTGGCGTTGCGGCCTCTTCAATACCAGCTGACTCTTCTAAAGAAGCTGGATCAACATCATCTGTGCCGCCTTCTGCCACTGCCACAGCAGGTGTTTCGTCTGTAACTTCTCCCGAAGTATCGGCCTCTTCGATTGGCGTTGCGGCCTCTTCAATACCAGCTGACTCTTCTAAAGAAGCTGGATCAACATCATCTGTGCCACCTTCTGCCGCTGCCACAGCAGCTGCTTCTTCTTCCATCTTACGCCTTTGCTCAGCACGGTCTTTGCGTTCTTTGCTCTCACGCTCACCCTGCAGAATCAAAGATTCTTCGGTGATTGCATCTTTACATTTGATAACTAGATTGCGCAGAACTGCGTCGTTATAGCGGAACAGGGTTGTTAACTCTTCCAGAATCTCACCACCGCACTCTACGTTCATTAATACGTAATGTGCTTTGTGAATTTTGTTAATTGGGTAGGCTAATTGTCGCCGACCCCAATCTTCCATGCGGTGAACTTTGCCACCGTTGTCACTCATCAACTGGGTATAGCGATCAATCATCCCTGGAACCTGCTCAGACTGGTCCGGATGCACCAGGAATACTACTTCATAGTGTCTCATAGAGACTCCTCTTGGTTTAGGTCTCCCAACAAACGCTAGCGCGCGTGGTAAGACAAGGAGTTATGTAGGGCTGAAAAAAGGCTCCAGCCGGTTAAGAGCCGGAAGTCTAGAGAGTTTGGCAGAGGTATGCAACCGAAAATCGCCTATTTCTGGCTACCTGCCCGTTGCCTAACCGCTTCAAAAAGCACGACTCCGGTAGCTACTGAAACATTGAGGCTGCTGATTTTTCCTGCCATAGGGATAGACACCAAATAATCGCATTTCTCCCCGGTTAAACGGCGCAAACCGGTTCCTTCCGAGCCCATGATGATGGCGAGCGGCCCTGTTAGTTCCTGTTGGAATATGCTGCTACTTGTTCCATCATCTGTGCCAACTATCCAGACTCCAAGTGCCTTTAATTTTTCCAGAGCTCGGGCTAGATTAGTTACAGTGACAAGGGGTATTAATTCCGCTGCCCCACTCGCAACCTTTCTTACCGTTGGATTCAATCCTGCTGATTTATCTTTTGGAATTATTACCGCATTTACTCCAGCAGCATCCGCTGTGCGCAAACAGGCGCCAAGATTATGTGGATCGGTCACGCCATCGAGGACTAATAGTAATGGAGCATCTATCTGCCTTACCAGATCATACAGCTGTTGTTCGTTCATTGAGTTATCGCTCTGAGTCGCATTGCTTTTTACAATTGCAATTACTCCCTGATGTTTACCACTTACTAGGTTATCAATTTGTTTTTTGTCGACTGCAGATATCGATACGCCCTGCCGTTCTGCCAAAGAAGCGATTTCATCCATGCGTTTATCTATTCTACCGGACAGCACAAACACCTCGTCAACATCGGAAGGGCGACGTTCAAGTAATTGTTTAACTGCATGAATACCATAGGTGGTTTGATTGCTCATTTTTAATTCTTAACGACGCCTTCTATTTTCTCTTCCACTCACTTTGCGTTTCACCTTTTTCTTTTTGTCACTACTACCTTTATTTCCGCGAAGCTTACTCTTTATAACTTTAGGCTTAGATTTGGATTTCTTGCCTTTTAATTTCTTCTTTACTTTGACATTTCCTTTCTTACTTTTGTTCGCCTTAAAATTTTTACCTCTGCTTTTCTTAACTTGCAGATCTATTTTCTTTTCTTCAAGATCTACTCGCACGACTTTTACTTCCAATCGATCACCTAATCTGTAGGCTTGCTTACTACGTTCACCTTCGAGGCAATGCCGGGCAGGATCGAAATGATAATAGTCATTACTCAATTCTGAGACATGGACCAATCCTTCGATATAAATATCATCCAATTCAACAAAAAGCCCAAAGCTTGTTACCGATGTAATCGTTCCCAGAAAATCGTCGCCTACATGTGCGAGCATGTACTCACACTTCAACCAATCGATCACACTGTAACTGGCAGCATCGGCGCGCCGCTCTGCCGCTGAACAATTCACACCAAACCTATCCATTTCTGCTCCACCATAGGGATAGATTGTTTTCTTGCTTAATTTTCTTGCTTCCGGTTTCTTCTGTAGATGGGCACCTGGCTTGTTGCGAATAAGATAGCGAATGGCGCGGTGAACTAGCAGATCGGGATAGCGTCGAATTGGTGAAGTAAAATGCGTGTACGCCGGAAAACCCAATCCGAAGTGGCCGATGTTATCCGTCTGATAGACTGCCTGCATCATGGATCGTATCAACATGGTTTGCAGCACATGTCGATCAGGCCTTGAGGCAACTGCTCTGAGTAGTTGCGAATAGTCCCAGGGTGATGGCTTTTCACCACCACCCAAATACAAATCAAGCTCGCTTAGAAATTCTCTAATATTTTCTAGTTTCTCCAGATTTGGACCTTCATGAATTCTATATAAAGCTGGCGTTTCAGATTCTTCCAGCAATTGCGCTGCAGCTATATTTGCACACAACATACATTCTTCAATTAGACGATGTGCGTCATTTCTTTCCACCGGAATAATTTCTTTTATCTTCTTATCTTCGCCGAACACAATTCGAGTCTCTCTAGACTCAAAATCCATGGCTCCATCACTTTCCCGTGCGGTTCGCAGTGCTTTATATAAGGAATAAAGATCATCAAGATGTTTGGTTAGACGTTTGTAATTGTTTGCTGCTCTTTTTTGTACTTTTTCCTCGGTTGCATTGGAGGGGTGTAGCAAGATGTTCGCAACTTCGGTGTAGGTCATGCGCGCATGTGAATGGATTATCCCCTCATAGAAGCTGAAATCCGCAAGGTGACCTTGAGCTGAAATTTCCATTTCGCAGATCATGGCCAAACGATCTACCTTGGGTTTTAATGAGCATAGCCCGTTAGATAACTCTTCTGGAAGCATGGGAATAACATGCCCGGGGAAATAAACCGAAGTGCCGCGGTTTATAGCTTCTTCATCTAAGGCGCTGCCGATTTTTGCATAGTGGGAAACGTCGGCTATCGCAACATAAAGGGTCCAGTTGCCTCTTTGATGACGATGGGCAAAGACTGCATCATCGAAATCTTTGGCATCTTCACCATCGATAGTTACGAATGGAATATCTCTCAGATCGAAGCGGTCCTCAGCGTCTCTGTGCTCAACTTGTTTGGGAATACGGGCAACTTCTTTCTCCACATTTTTGGGCCATATATGAGACAAACCATGACTGCGAATAGCTACTTCAATTTCTAATCCCGGCGTCGAATGATCACCCAGTACTTCCAATATTCTGCCGATAGCCTTGCGGCGGCGACTTGGATATTCGGAAATTTCAACGACAACGAATTCGCCATCCTTGGCCTTACCTAAGCTTTTCTCCGGAATCAAAATTTCATGACTGATTCGTTTATTATGAGCGACCACAACTCCAAAACCTGAATCGATAAACAGGCGACCGACTATTTCAGTGTAGCGTCGTTTTAATATTTCTACGACTTTGCCTTCTCTGCGTCCACGGCTATCAAAACCATCGAAGCTAACTAATACTTCGTCGCCATCAAACAATTTTTCCATTTCCCTGAGACTGAGAAATAAATCTTCTCCTCCGTCGTCGGGAATTAAGTATCCAACTCCATCTTTTGTTCCTTGAACAATTCCTTTTATTAAATCCATATGTGTTGCTAGTCCATAGACTCCTTTTCTATTAGTTATTATCTGGCCGTCACGACTCATCGCTATGAGGCGACGTCTTAGTCCTTCTATTCTTTCCTCGCTGTCTAATTCCAACTGTTCACACAGACTTGATAATGATGCAGGCGCACCTAGACCTTCCAGGTGTTCTAGAATGAATTCTCGACTTGGGATTGGATTCTCGTAATTCTTCGATTCGCGGGCTGCGAAAGGATCGGCCGACTTGCGGGGTTTAGGCATTAATGGGGGGAGCAATTAACATTCGGGCGCAAGTATACATGGAGATTTGTGTATTGTCTGCGACAATTCAGTAGAGTTGACAGGTTCTTCGACCGGCTTTAGAGTTTTGCGTCCTTACAAAACTCAATTCGCAATTGCCCAGATGGCGGAATTGGTAGACGCGCTAGCTTCAGGTGCTAGTGGCCTAACGGTCGTGGGAGTTCAAGTCTCCCTCTGGGCACCATAGGGAACTGCATTCGCTCAAGCACTTTATGAAGGCGGAGAACCCCTGCAAGACTGTGAAGTATTTTTCTGGACACCAAGGGATTAAAACCTGGGAAGGGTGTCACTGAGATTGTTTTTCTGTCTGATCACTAATTTTTTCAGTCTTTTCATCAATAAAATTAAATTAGCAGCAACAGAAAAGCAGATTAGGGTTATTGTTGTTAGTAGTTTATTCATAGTAATACGCGATCTTTATTCCTTATTGCTTCGTTTCTCCCAAACGGAGGACGTTTTTGAGCGAATAGCAAGCACGGTGACGACACCCTCTGAGATTAATTCTAGGTCTTCATTTATAATTCGGGATGAGTAGGTCCAACCT
>JBJLER010000080.1:0-5452 GCA_045565735.1 Pseudohongiellaceae bacterium | reverse complement strand
TTGTTAGATAAAGCAGCTAGAGAGTTAGGATTGGATCCCTTAACTATTCGCCAGGTAAACGCGCCATTGAGTGACGATACTTATGGCTCAAGTTCCAGCACATTAACCAGCTCTCACCTTGCTGACGCATTGGCAATTGGTGCTGACCAATTTGACTGGGAAGCGAAACTTGCCCAAAGCGGACAACGCAATGGCAGCAAAGTTATCGGAGTCGGAGTCGGTCAAGCCTATCACTCTGCTGGCAGCAATGGCTTCGATGGCTTGGTACGCATCACTCCAGATGGCAAGTTGCATATTCATACCGGCGTGGGAAATCTAGGAACTTATTCTCATACCGCCACCTCCCGTGTTGCAGCAGAAGTACTGAAATGTAACTGGGATAACTGTGTTATCCAGCGAGGTGATAGCCGTAAACATCTTCCTTGGAACTTTGGGCAGTTTGGTTCCAATACCTCATTTACCATGACCCGTACAAACTATGTAGCGGCAATGGATGCGCTTGAAAAACTTTTAGAAATAGCTGCCATCGATTTAGGCGGCTCGCCAGCGGATTATGATATCGGCGAGGAACGCGTGTTCCGTGCAGAAGATCCATCAATATTCATAACCTATGCTGATGCCGCTGCCCGCGCGATAGAGTTGGGCGGGAAATACTCCGGCCAGAACGCTCCAGAGGACATCAATGCCATGACCAGCCGCTCAGTCGCTGGATTAGCAGGCACCGGTCTCATTGGCGTAGCTCGCGACAACTTGGACAAAGAGGGAACCGTCCCAGCGTTAGCAGCAGGATTTATTCAGATTCAATTAGATCTGGAAACCGGCAAATACGAAATCTTGGATTACTTGGGAGTTGCGGATTGCGGTACCGTGCTGCATCCGCGAGGATTAGATATCCAGATAAAGAGTGCAGCAGTTATGGGCTTCGGCATGGCAGGGTTTGAACGTCATGCTTATGATCCCCAAAACGGACTGCCTTCTGCCACTGGCATTCATAATTCCAAGTTACCAACTTATCTGGATGTGCCCTCACCAATGGACTGGGCTGCTACCGATATTCCAGACCCACAAAATCCGGTTGGAGTTAAAGGTATAGGAGAACCGATACAAGGCTGTGCATCCGCCGCATTACTCTGTGCCATATCCGATGCATTGGGTGGTCATATCTTTAATCGCGTGCCGGTAACGGCGGACATGATTGTTAATGCTACCAGCGACGGAGAGCAATCACAAAAACCGTTATCCACAAACACGACATGATAGTGGCTTAGACTCTCACCAAGTTCCCGTTGGCCCCGGGCCACTATTACTTTGGCTTTGATCAAGAATATCCCTATATAGTCCGATGTTATAAAACGGGAAGCCAATTTACTTATTGACACAAGCTATTCGATGGTAAACTGCACGCCTAAATAACTAAACCTATAAAAACAAGGACTTGGACAAGCCGCCACCCTGCTTATGAAGATACTGATGATCTATCCCCAGATTGATGCCCCCTTAGGCACCAATCATGGCATTGCCTCCCTCGCCGGCGTGCTCCACGCCAATGGTCACGAACTCGACTTGATGCATGTCTCAGAGAAATACAAACCAGTACCTTCAAGCCAAGAAATCATCGAATACATCCGTGAGACCAAACCCGGATTAGTAGGCTTCTCCGTGATGTCTCAACAAATGGAGTGGGTGGAAGAGAAGAGCAAAGATATTCGCGAAGTAATTCCAGAATTAGTCCAGGTCATTGGCGGAGTACATTGCACTATGGTTCCCGATGAAGTGCATAAGTCGAAGATGTTTGACTATGTTTGCGTCGGCGAAGGTGACTGGGCGTTGTTAGAACTTATGGACTCTTTAGAAAAAGGAAAAACTCCACACACCTTAGCGAACTTCAGATCTTGGATGGGAGGCGTGCCAGTTTCAAATCCCGTAGCTCCATTCCCAGACCTGGAAAAGCTGCCGCCACTGGACTATGAAGTATTCGATATGCAGGCTGTCATGAAAGAAACTCGCGGCTGGATGGGTATACTCACGTCTCGTGGCTGTCCATATAAATGCACTTACTGTTTTAATATCGAGATCGTTGATCAATACATTGAAGACGGCGCAGCGAAAAGTGTAAAAGACTTTTTACGCCACTTTCCAGTCGATGTAATGATGGACGATTTGAAAAAACTACTAAAAGAAAACCCAGAAATTAATACTTTCATCTTTGATGATGACTTATTTACTTTAAACACCGATTATGTTGTTGAGTTTTGTGAAGCCTACAAAAAACATAATGTCGGTATACCTTTCGTAGTAAACGGCCATGTAAACTGTTTCGATGAAAGAGCCGCAAAAGCTTTAAAAGAAGCTGGCTGCATAATAGTTAAGTTCGGTTTAGAGTCTGGCTGTCCTCGCGTGCGGCGCGAAGTGCTAAAACGCTACATGAAGAATGAGCAGATTGAACATTCTTTCTACTCTGCTCATGCTTATGACTTACATAGTTCGGCATTCATCATGTTCGGTCTTCCTTATGAATCTCGCGAAGAGATCATGGAAACCATTCGTCTCTGTGCCAAAGTTAAAATGGGCCGTTTCCGCTGGGCCTTGTTCTTCCCTTTTAAAGGCACCGCCGGGTATGAGATCGCCAAACCACTTATCGACGAATCAAAGATGGCAGGCAAAGGTAACTACTTCGATGGGTCCTGCTTAAATTTCGGTGAAGATCACGATTTATTCCTGGATAAATTATCCAAACTCTGCAATTGGTACGTTAATGCTGAGACTGATTGGGAATGTGCACCAATTTATCGCAAGCTAGTAGAAAAAATAGAAGCCATGGATAGAGAAACCTGGCTGCAGGAGTATGAAGATCTTGTTGCTTATGATCGAGATCTGTCTGAACAATTAATTGCGGAAGATAAGATTCATTACACTATTCGATATTCAAACGTCATGGGTGTACGCTCTGATTATATTAAGCAAGAGCGTGAACAAATGGCGACCGGCCAGAAGAAAGAAGCAGTCGCCTATACCCTCGACCAAAGTTAGCCGCAACAAAAAGTTCCATAACCATGCTCCCGGCATTACAGTCTATTGATAGCCTGGTAGTTCGCTGTCCCAATTGGGTTGGCGATATCGTCATGGCCACTCCAGTATTTCAATGCTTGCGAAGCAATTTCCCCCGCGCAACCATAACCGCTTTAGTCCGGCCCTATGCAAAGGGCATTCTGGAAGACAGCCCATGGTTTAACTTCATCGTTGATTGCCAGGATAAGAATTTCAAAGGGCTCGAGGTGATTCGTAATACGTTTTCCCGAACAAAACCGCAGATGGGATTGCTTCTGCCCAATACCACCCACTCCTATCTAACCTTTAAGTATGCAGGAATTCCATTGGTATACGGTTACAAAAGGAATCTGCGCAAATTTTTTCTTCAGGGTCCGAAACCTATTGTGGAAAATGGTAAATACAAACCCATACCCATGCAGGACTACTATCTAGAATTATGTCGTTTTTTAGAATTAGATCTTCCGGACCATCCAAAACCTAAACTCTATATTTCTGATCGACTACAGGGTGAAGCTAATGCCAGGCTGCATAATTACGGTATTCAGCACGGAGATCTGGTTATTGGTTTAAACCCTGGCGCAAGTTTTGGTTCTTCCAAGTGCTGGCCAGCAGAACACTTTAGTAAGCTGACCGAATTACTTACTGCCAAATACAACTGCAAATTTCTGCTATTTGCGGGACCAGGAGAAGAGGAAATTGCTGCGGCAATTGTTGAAACCAGTTCTGTCGACATAATCAACACCGCGCGAGACAAAATCGATCTGGCCAAATTGAAACCCCTAATTAAACGCTGTAATTTACTAATCACAAACGATACCGGACCAAGGCATTATGCGGTTGCATTTGATGTTCCTCATATCGTTTTAATGGGTCCGACAAGCCCAATCTACACTGAGAGTAATCTGGAACATTCTGTCGTCATGCAAAAGGACTTAGCTTGCATCCCGTGCCATAAGAAAACCTGCCCCCTTGGACATCATGCCTGCATGCGTGAACTCACCCCATCTGATGTATTCGAAGTCTGTCAATCCTCCTTAAATGAGGTATCGGTTTGAAATCGAATTATTACCAAGAGCAATGGCAGGAACTAAAAAAATCAGCAGACCCCCAGCACTTGGATTCTCTGGCGAAGCGCGTCGCTTCAAGCTTTATAGATCGTTATTACTACAGCGATGAATACAACCGCGAGCATATTCACTTACTTTGCGAAATGGCCACCAATTTCGCAGATGAATCTCTTAATCAGATCGCTGCCCGTACGTTGTTCGGCACAGTAATTGAACGCCTCTGTGACGATTTCGAAGAACTTCAAACCGAAACCTATAACCGGTTAATCTGCCAGGTCGTCAATTATCTCTGTCATATTCCGGAAGGCAAGGAAATGGAATCGGAACTCTATTCATTTCATTTACGCACTGAAGAACAACTCTATCAGCGCATAGAATCGATTCGCCTAACTCCAGATCGCAAACTTAGTGGAATTGTTCGACCAAAGAAAGTTCTTATACTGTCTCGGGTTACTGTCGGCGCGGATGTCGCAATTACCTCAGTCATCTGCCAGCGAGTCGCCCAGTTTTATCCAAATTCTGAGATCGTTGTAATAGGCAATGGAAAATTAAAACAAATCTTTGCCCGCGAATCGAATATTCAAGTGCATGAACTTAACTATGCAAGACGCGGTGGATTATTAGAGAAGTTCCAGGTTTGGTTGCAATTGCTGACGGAAGTAAGACGAATAATTGCGAACTTATCCCCGGTGGAATTTCTAATTCTGGATCCAGATTCCCGCTTAACACAGCTGGGCGTGCTGCCCCTAGTTCCATTACCGAACTATCGCTTCTTTAATTCTAGGGGAAAACAAGGCTCATCCAAGCACGCCTCCATGGCACAACTTACAAATCAATGGCTAGATAATATCCTCGGCAACGAAGAATTCTGTTATCCCAAGGTATGGCCAGTAGAATCAAATTTACAAAGCGCTGAGCAATTTCGATTAAAAATTGATCCCAACAAAATTTCTACAGTAATTACTGTAAATCTTGGCGTGGGCGGCAATGAACGCAAACGTGTTCAAGGTGAATTTGAGAAAGAGCTACTGCTAACTCTATTAAATGAACCGAATACTAAAATTGTTTTGGATTTAGGATTTGGATACCAAGAACGAGAACAAAGTTCTTCATTATTACAAGCAGCTCAGGTAGCCGGCGTCACAACAGCGGAAACTGCATTCTCTGATATCCAGAGATGCGATTTCAACGCTCAATTGATTGGAATCGAATGTTCAATAGGTGAAATTAGTGCTCTCATTAATCAGAGCGATGAATTTATTGGTTATGACTCTGCTTGCCAACATATTGCTGCGGCAGAAGGCATAAAGACATTTACAATTTTTGCCGGTACC